>JACPXO010000081.1 GCA_016196505.1 Candidatus Omnitrophota bacterium | reverse complement strand
GGGAATTTTTATTCCGGAAGCGCTCAGCGTCCCCCTTTATGCGGGAGGGTTTTTTGCGTTATGGCTCTTTGAGGAAAAACCGACCCTTCGGCGGGGGGCGCTCGTGGGGCTTGTTTTAGGTTTGGCCACGCTGACCAAAGCGGGTCTTATCTTGTTTACCGTGGCTTTTTCAGTTTTTCGTTGGATCCGGCCGGCGCAGGCGGGTCCGGGCCCACGAAAAGCCGTCCTTGCTTTGCTAGCCGCTTTTTTTATGACGCTCTCGCCGGTGACGCTGCACAACGTGGTTTTCGGGAAGGACCTTGTTTGGCTGACTTCTCACGCGGGGTTCAATTTTTATGTCGGGAACAACCCAAGATCCGAGGGTGTCTTCGTGGCGCCTGAGGGCACCGGAAACAACGTCGACTCTCAGATCAGGGATTCAAAGGCCGTGGCCGAGAGAGAGTTGGATCGGGCGCTTCGCCCTTCCGAGGTCTCTCGTTACTGGTCGGACAAGGCCTGGGTTTTCATCCGGGAAAACCCTCAGGCATTTCTCCGGCTTTGCGGCAGGAAACTGCTTATCTTTTTTGATTCAAGGGAAATATCGGACGTGGATGATTACCAGTTCCTCAAAGGTTTTATCCCGTTTCTTAATTTTCCCTGGCTTGATTTTTCGGTCCTCGGACCGCTTGCTTTCCTGGGACTCTGGCTTTCGGTGCGCCGGACCCGGCAGGCGCCCTTGATCTATTTTTGGGTGGGGTCGTATCTCGTGGGGCTTGCGGCGTTTTTTGTGAACGCGCGCTACCGGCTGCCGCTCCTGGGGGTTTTCTTTCCGATCGCCGCCTTGGGGCTCATGGATCTTTTTGAGGCCTTGCGAAGGCGCGAAGCGGTAAAAATAGGTTTGTGCGCGTTGGCTCTCGGAGCGGGGATCTGGTTGGGGCAGATGAAGCTTGTCGGGACCGACTGGTCGAGAGATTATGTCAATGCCGGGGACGTTTATCTGGAGAAGAACGATTTTGAGAAGGCCCGGGGTTTTTATGACGAGGCGCTTCGCATCGATCCCCGTTCCGCGAAGGCCCATCTGGCGATGGGGATCCTTTTTTCCAAACAGGGCCGTCAAGAGGAGGCCAAGGGGTATTATCTGAAGGCCATCGAGGAGGACCCTCGCAACGCCCAGGCCTTTAACAATCTGGGTTTTTGGTATGACAAAGAAGGCGATCTCGAAACGGCAAGGTCCTATTTTTTGAAGGCCCTTGAATTGAATCCCAGTTCCTCCTACGCTCACAATAATCTCGGGATGATCTACGGGAAGAGCGGGGATAATGAAAAGGCCGTGAAAGAATTTGAGGCCTCTTTAAAGATCAATCCCCGCAGCGCCCGGGCCTACACCAATCTGGGTTTGGTCCAGTACCGCCTCGGCCGTGTGGAGGAAGCCAGGGCCAGTTGGCGGAAAGCGCTCGAGGTAGACCCGGGTTTCGCTGAGGCGCGCCGAGCGCTCAGCGCCATCCAAAATACCCCCATTTCTTTTGACACCACCTGACCCAAAAGCTATAATACAAGCTCAAATTTTCAGTCACCACACGCGTTCACTTGAGGAGGTTTAAGTCATGGCACTTCGAGTCGGGATCAACGGTTTTGGGCGTATAGGGCGCAATGTTTTCCGCGCGGGCCTCAATAATAAAGAGCTTGAGTTCGTCGGGGTGAACGACCTGCCGGTGCCCCTGGAGTCGCATGCCTATCTTTTAAAATATGATTCTATTTTAGGCCCCTTGAACGGCCAGGTTCGCGTCGAAGGGGATTCTCTGAACGTCAACGGGAAGCTTTTGAAAGTCATGAATTACAAAGATCCGGGGCAGATCCCTTGGGGCGACATGGGGGTCGATATCGTCGTCGAGTCCACGGGGGTTTTTACGGAAAAAGAAAAGGCGGAGGTCCACCTCACGAAGGGCGGGGCGAAAAAAGTGATCATTTCGGCGCCTGCAAAGAATGAGGATATCACGATCGTTTTGGGAGTGAATCAGGACAAATACGACCCGGCCAAGCATCACGTGATCTCGAACGCCTCATGCACCACGAACTGCCTGGCCCCCGTCGCCAAGGCGCTCCTGGACCGTTTTGGGATCAAAAGGGCGCTCATGACCACCATCCACTCTTACACGAACGACCAACGCGTGTTGGATCTGGCTCACAAAGATTTTCGCCGGTCGCGCGCCGCGGCTTTGTCGATGATCCCCACTTCCACCGGCGCGGCCAAAGCCATTGGCCTGGTGATCCCCGAACTTAAAGGGAAAATGGACGGCGTCGCGATCCGTGTGCCGACCCCGAACGTCTCGATCGTGGACCTGACCTGCGAACTCGAGAAAGACGCGACCAAAGAAGAGATCAACGCCGTATTTAAAGAATACGCCCAAGAGAAGATGAGAGGGATCCTTGAGTATTGTACGGATCCTCTGGTTTCGAAGGATTTCACGAACAACCCTCATTCCTCGATCGTCGACTCAGCGCTCACCAACGTGGTGGACAAGCGCCTCGCAAAGGTGTTCAGCTGGTATGACAATGAGTGGGGTTATTCGAACCGCGTCATTGATCTCTGCGCGTTCATTGGCAAGAGGCTTCTCGCAGAAGCGCGCCGCTAAACTGGTGAAGAAAACCATCCGGGATTTTGATCTCCGCGGGAAACGTGTCCTCATCCGCGTTGATTTCAACGTCCCCCTTGATAAGAACCTGAACCTCACCGATGACACGCGTATCCGTGCGACTTTACCCACGATAAAATACGCGCTGGAGCATGGCGCCCAGGTGATCCTTATGAGCCATCTGGGCCGTCCGGAGGGCCGTCCGGTCTCCACGATGAGCTTAAGCCCGGCGGCCAAGCGTTTGTCGGAGCTCCTTCATCAGGAAGTCATTCAGTGTTCGGATTGTATCGGTCCCCGGATCAAGGAAGAGTTGTCGCGCTTGAAGGACGGTGTTTCCGTCGCGCTCCTTGAGAATCTAAGATTCAATCCAAACGAAGAGAAAAACGATCCCGCTTTTTCGAAGGCGCTCGCCGAACACGGCCAGGTCTATATCAACGACGCTTTTGGTTCAAGCCACCGGGCCCATGCGTCTATCGAGGGCATCACGAAGTTTTTGCCGTCGGGAGCGGGGTTTCTGCTCGAAAAAGAGATCCAGTACCTGGGCGAAGCGTTGAAGAACCCCAAAAAACCTTTCATGGCTATTTTGGGCGGGTCAAAAGTTTCGGACAAGATAGGCGTTGTCGAAAATCTGATCTCGAAGGTCGACAAAATTTTGATCGGGGGCGCCATGGCCTACACCTTTTTAAAGGTGCAGGGCGTGGGGATTGGAAGCTCAAAGTTTGAAAAAGACAAGCTGGATCTGGCCAAGACCATTCTCGAGAAGGCCAAAGAAAACGGCGTGGAGATCCTGCTTCCGGTCGATCATGGGGTCGTGCAGAAGGTGGATGCCGCCGCCCCGCTTAAAGTGGAAGGGCCTTCGATCTCGCCTGAATGGCTCGGCGTGGATATCGGCCCGAAAACGGTTCAACTTTTTTCCGGCGCTTTGGCCTCGGCCAAAACCGTGGTGTGGAACGGCCCTATGGGGATATTCGAGATGAAGCCCTTTGCCAAAGGTTCTTACGAGATCGCGCTCAAGTTGTCCGAATTGAAGGGAGCCGTGACCGTGATCGGCGGGGGGGATACGGCGGCCTGCGTGATGGGTTTTGGCCTGCAGGACAAGATGACCCATATCTCTACGGGTGGCGGTGCTTCCCTCGAATACCTCGAGGGCGTCGAGTTGCCGGGGATCGCCGCTTTGGAGGACAAATAATTTTATGGAACGAAAACTCCTGATCGCCGGCAATTGGAAGCTCAATAAAACCATCCGGGAGGCGCTTGAGCTTGTCACGCTTTTGAAGCGGTCCATCCGCGAAACCCAGACCGTGGAGGTGGTGGTGTGCCCGCCTTTTACCGCGCTGAGCGAAACGGCTGAGACGCTCTTGGAGTCCGGGATCCAGGTAGGGGCGCAGGATATTTTTTGGGAGGAGAAAGGGGCGTTCACCGGAGAGGTCTCGGCGACCCTCATCAAGGAAGCCGGGGCGGCGTTCGTGATCATCGGCCACTCCGAAAGACGCCAGTATTTTCATGAAACCGACGAGACCGTGAACAAAAAAACCAAAGCCGCGCTTAAAAATTGTCTCACTCCCATCGTTTGCGTGGGGGAAACCCTGGCCGAAAGAGAGGCGGATAAAACTTTTCTCGTGATAACCGCTCAACTCAAAGGGGGTTTCGCCAATTTCTCGGCCGATGAAATGAAAAAAGTCGTGGTCGCCTACGAGCCGGTGTGGGCGATAGGGACCGGAAAGGTAGCCACTCCCGCGCAAGCCGAGGAGGCGCACGCGTTCATTCGAAAGGAACTTTCGAAGGCGTTCGGTTCCGACGTGGCCGGGACTTTAAGGATACTTTACGGAGGGAGCGTCAAACCCGAAAACACCTCCGAGCTCATGAGCCAGCCCGATATTGACGGGGCGCTCGTGGGCGGCGCGAGTCTCGAAGCGCCCGGCTTTACGGAGATCGTCAGAAACGCGGCGCTTGGTCGCCGCCCAATAGAGGAACTTTAAGTCCATGTATATTTTTCTCATCGTCGTGCATGTCTTGGTTTGTTTTGTGCTGATCGCCGTCATCCTTTTACAAGCCGGACGCGGCGGCGGATTGTCGGAAATGGTGGGGGGGCAGGTGCAAAATTTATTCGGCACCCAGACCAACACCTTTATGACGCGGGCGACCGAAGTGTCCGCGATCATTTTTATCGTCACCTCCCTTTCATTGGGAATTTTGTCTACACAACGCGGCAAGTCCCTGGTGGAGAAAGCGCGCGTTCTGCCTTCAACCGCCGCGAGCGCGGTTACGACGACGGCTTCTCCGGAGGGCGATGCGAAGTAAAACCCCGCTAAGATTTTTGGCCGGGCTTTCGCTTCTAACGCTGGTTTTCTCAAGTCCCGCGCACGCGCGCGACACCCTCGTCACGGCCTCGATCGGCGAGCCCCTTAATCTCATCCCCATTTTTGCGACGGATTCCGCGTCGGCTCAGATCTCAAGACTTATCTTCAACGGTTTGATGAAGTATGACAAAGACTTGCACCTCACGGGTGACCTGGCGGAAAGTTGGGAGGTGAAAGACGGCGGCCTCAAGATCATCTTCCGCTTGAGAAAGGACGTGAAGTGGCAGGACGGGGCCGCTTTCACGGCGGAGGACGTCGAATTCACTTTTAAAAAACTCACCGACCCGGGTCTTCCGACGCCTTATGGGGGCGACTTTGAGAAGGTCGCTTCGGTGACTCTCCGGGACCCCTACACCCTGGAGGTGGTTTACAAGGAACCCTTTTCGCCGGGGCTCGCGAGCTGGACGATGGGCATCCTTCCAAAACATCTCCTTGAACGGGAAAATCTGCTAGCCACGCCCTTTTCACGCAAACCTGTCGGGACAGGCCCCTTTATTCTAAAACAGTGGATCCCCGGTGAGCGGCTTGTGCTTACCGCCAATCCCGATTATTTCGAGGGACGCCCGGCCTTCGACCGGTATATCCACCGCGTGATCCCCGACCAAGCGACCGCGTTCCTTGAACTGCAGACGGAGAATTTGGATCTGACCGGGTTGACCCCTTTGCAACACCAAAAACAATCGGACACCGCTTTTTTGAAAAAACGCTACCGTAAATTCCGTATCCCCAGTTTCGGGTACACGTATCTGGCCACGAACGGCCAAAACCCTCTGTTTCAGGATCAGCGCGTGCGAAAGGCGATAGGACTGGCGATCGACAAGCGGCAGTTGGTCGACACCGTGCTTTTGGGCCTCGGCCGCGTCGCGACGGGCCCGTTCCTGCCCGGGAGCTGGGCCTGCAACGAAACGGTGCCGCCATCCCCGTATGACCTTTCGGAAGCCAGGCGCTTATTGAGCGAAGCCGGGTGGAAGGACACCGACGGGGACGGCGTCCTGGATAAGGCCGGGAGAAAATTTTCTTTTACGCTTCTCACCAATCACGGAAATTCCGAAAGGCAGATGGCCTGCGAGGTCATCCAGAAAATGCTGGCTCAGTCCGGCATCGAGGTCAGGATCCAGACAGTGGAGTGGGGGACTTTTTTAAG
>JACPXO010000078.1 GCA_016196505.1 Candidatus Omnitrophota bacterium | reverse complement strand
CCCTTTGATAAAAGCGATGGTGATGGGGGTCGTTTCGTATTCGACGATCTTCCCGTGATATTCGATATCCACCTGAAGGATCTGGCCTTCCATAAGCTGTGTCTGGAGCGATCCGATCTTCTCGGCCAGTTGAACATAAGGTTGCAACTCTCTCAAGACCTCCGGGTCCAGAGACGGCATGTTGACCGCGTTTCGCACTCCGCGCCCTAAAAGATAGTCGGCGACGCTCTGAGCCACATCGACGGACACCGCGACCTGGGCCTCCTCCGTCGAAGCCCCCAGATGAGGCGTGCCGATCACGTTAGGTTGCCGCAACAAAGCACTGCCTTTGGGGGGTTCTGTCTCGAAAACATCCAGCGCCGCGCCGGCCACGTGCTTGCTCTCGATCGCGCGGTGAAGGGCCTCTTCGTCCACCAGGCCCCCGCGGGCGCAATTGACCAGACGCACCCCTTTCTTCATCTTCGCTAGTTCTTTCTCACCGATCATGTGCCGGTTGTCCTGGGTGAGCGGCATATGCAGCGTCAAAAAATCGGAACGCTTGAGAAGCTCCTCAAAGCTCACCAACTCCACTCCCAATTGTTTGGCTTTTTCTTCCCGCAAATAGGGATCGTACGCGATCACCCGCATGCCAAAGCTCTGCGCACGCTTGGAAACCTCGGTCCCGATCCGCCCCAACCCCAAAACTCCGAGCGTTTTGTCATAAAGCTCGATGCCCATGAATTTCTTGCGTTCCCACTCGCCGCGTTTGAGCGAAGCGCTCGCCTCCGGGATGTTCCTGGCAAGCGCCATAATCAGGCAAAAAGTGTGCTCCGCGGCCGATACCGTGTTGCCGCCGGGCGTATTGATCACCACGACACCGCGCTTGGAGGCCGCCTCCACGTCGACATTGTCAAGCCCCACCCCCGCCCGGCCGATCACCTTGAGCCCTTTGGCCGCCGCGATCACCTCCGCGGTCAGCTGAGTGCCCGAGCGTACCACGCACGCGTCCGCATCGGCGATCTCTTTTTTCAGTTCAGCCAAAGAAAGCTTGGTCTTGATCACAACGTTGAGCGTCTTGTCCCGGCGGAGCACCGCCAGGCCCTGCTCCGATAGATCGTCGCAGATCAGCACCTTGTAGTTGTCTTTTTTATCCGGTGTTTGTGTTTTCATCTCGACAAAGCGGGCCGGTAGCCCGCCTTTTCCATGGCGTCCTGAAACGCCGTGAGGCCGCGCTTGGCGCTCTCCGGTGTGCACGACGCTCCCATGTGCGCGAACCGCACTATCTTCCCCTGCAATTCTCCCTGGCCGTCCGCCATGATCACGCGGTGCGTATCCCGCATCACTTTGATCACCTCTTTTGAGGGGATCTCTTTGGGCAGGGCGATCGCCGTGAGCGCATGGGAAGGCGCCTTTGAAAAAATAGTCAACCCCAAACCGCGAACCGCCTCGCGCACCGTTTGCGCGATCGTGGCATGCCGCGCCCAGACCTTCTCCACCCCCTCCTCGAGAAGCATCCCGAGGGCCTCATCCAACCCTCGCACAAGATTGACGGCGGGAGTGAACGGCGTGTCGTTCTTTTTCTGGCTTTTTAGAGTCTCCGTAAAATTAAAATAATATTTCGGAAGGTCGGCCTTCGGAAGAGCGCCCTGGGCCTTCTCGTTCAACGCGACAAAACTCAAGCCCGGCGGGAGCATAAGCCCCTTCTGGCTTCCGCAAACGACGACATCGATACCCCATTCGTCCATCTTCAAAGGGTCGCACATCAGCCCGCTGATGGCGTCGACCATGAGCAGCGTTTCTGTGTCACGCGTGAGCCGGGCGATCTTTTCGACCGGATGCACCACGGCCGTCGAGGTTTCGCACAGCGTGATCAGCGCGGCCTTGGCTTTCGGATTTGCCTTCAAGGCCCGCTCGACGTCCTCCGGGCTAAAGGCCTCTCCGTAGGGCTTTTCAAAGCTTTTCACGTCCAAGCCGAAAGCCCTGGCGATATCACGGTACCGTTCGCCCCATTTACCGGCTGAAAAAGACAGCACGAGGTCCCCCCGGGAAAGGCAGTTGGTGATCGAGGCCTCCATCGCGCCCGTGCCGGAAGAAGCGAAGGTCATGACCGGATGACGCGTGAGAAACACTTTCTGGAGGTTGGCGTTCACGCGCTCGAGGATGGCCTGGTAATCTTTGGTCCGGTGATGGATGAGCGGGAGACTCGATTTTTGAAGCACTCGATCGGGGACCGTTGTCGGCCCCGGCGTCAGCAGTAAAAAATCATTCATGGGTTATTTTTTTAGAGACCGGACGTTCGCGACCACTTCGTCCACCAAACCGTAGGACTTGGCTTCTTCGGCGGACATGAAATAATCCCGGTCTGTGTCCTTTTCAATTTTAGCGATATCCTGGCCCGTGTGTTTGGCTAGGATCTCGTTCAGTCTTTCTTTAAGCTTTTGGATCTCTTTGGCCTGGATATTGATATCGGCGGCCACGCCCTGCACGCCGCCCCAGGGCTGGTGGATCATGAGCCGCGAGTTCGGCAAAGCGTAACGCTTGCCCTTGGCCCCGGCGGCTAAAAGCACCGCCCCCATGCTGGCCGCCTGCCCGATGCAGTACGTGCAAACGTCGGGTTTAAGGAACTGGATCGTGTCGTAGATCGCCAGGCCGCTCGTGATGGACCCTCCGGGGCTGTTGATGTAAAGATGGATGTCTTTCTCCGGATCTTCCATCTGAAGGAATAAAAGCTGGGCGACGGCCAGGTTCGCCACGTTGTCGTCAATGGGCGTCCCGATGAAGATCACCCGGTCTTTCAGGAGCCGCGAATAGATATCATAAGCCCTCTCCGTCCTGCCTGTCTGTTCGATCACCATCGGAATCAGTATGCTCATGGCTTATCCTTTCTCGTCGAATTTGGCGTTTGCCAGCAAAAAGTCGATTGTTTTGGCTTCTTTCATGCTTTCCCGTAAATCCGGTTCAAACACACGGCGCACCTCTTCGATCGGCCTCTTGGATTCTTCGACCAGGGCCAGGATCCGCCGCTCCACTTCCGCCTCCTCGAGCTCGATCCCTTCAAGCTCCGCTACTTTTTGTAAAATAAAATAGAGCTTCACCTGATCTCTGGCCTTGGCCAGCGCCTGCTCCTCCCCCTTTGGCTTCTCCGTCTCCCAGGACCCCGCCGATCCCTGCCGTTCATAATGACGGCGTGTTTGCTCAAGGAGCTCGTCTTTCTGCTTGCCTACGAGACTTTCCGGAAGGTCAAAAGACACCAGCGACAAAAGTTTCCCGAAAAGCTCCGTCCTCATTTTCTCGAAAGATTCCCGGTTCTTATGCTGAGCGATATCCTTATGGACGGCTTCTTTCAATTCGTCGAGGGTTTCCTTTCCGAACAGCCGGGCAAATTCATCATTCAGCACCGGGAGTTTTTGCTCCTGGATCGCGCGTACCCAGAGCTTACACAGGGGTTTTCGTCCCACGATCCCCTGTTTCTTGTCTTCGTCGGAAAGCTACATCGATATCTCGCGCACCTCATCGAGGTGAGCGCCGGCCACTTTGTCAAAAAAATCATCGTGAGGCGTGGGCTCGACGTATAAAAGCACCCCTTTGCGGGCCGGCGCGTACTGCCCGTCCTGCCAGGCCTCCACATCGGAAAGGATGAAATCACCTTTCTGAACGGGACGCGTCTCGCTCAAGGGCTTGAGCTCGGCTTTGGATTCCTGCAGGGACAAAAGCCCATGCTCGACGTCATTGGCATCAACGACCACGGGGACCTTTTTGATCTTGATCCCTTTGTAGTGCCTCAGGGAAAACTCAGGTGCTTTTTCAAACTCGGCCGCGAAGGTGAGCTTCTTACCGCGTTCCATCTGGATCTCGGAAATCTTCGGCAAAGAGACGGCCGCGATCTTTTGGTTCGACAGTGACCAGTGATACGCCTCCGGGATGAGGGATTTCAGGACCTCCTCATGGGCTTCACCCGGGAATTTCTTCTCGACGAGATCCAGGGGCGCTTTCCCCTCGCGGAAACCCGGCAAGCGCACGCTCTTTTGGAAATCACGGAAGACCTTCTGAAAACGACTCTCCACGAGCGCCGGTTCCACTTCCACCGACAGCTTGAACTTGCATTCTTTGACCTTTTTGACACTGGCTTTCATGGGTTTGTCCCTAAGCAAAAGATCCATATTATGGCTTGAGCTTGTAACGCCTCGCCTTGTGGTCTCTCAGACGATCGTGATACCGCCTGAGCTGAAGCTGGATATTCCCGAAACTTTTGTCAAAAGCGGCGTACATGTCCGCGCTTTCTTCCTTGGCCGT
>JACPXO010000072.1 GCA_016196505.1 Candidatus Omnitrophota bacterium | reverse complement strand
ACGGAGGCCCGCGCGAAAGACGCGATGGAGCTATTGACCAGCGTCAGGATGGTATTGTCCTTTGAGCTTTTGAGTTTCGCGGCTCCCTCAAAAATGAAATTCTGTATGACGATCCTATTCCCGGAAACGATGGGCTCCTCGGCGGAGCTCGCAGGGTTTTTTTCTTCCCCTGCGGAAACGGGCAAGCCGCGGCTCGAGCCAAGACTCGTCGCATAAGGGTGGCTCTCATCCACTACGTTGATGTCCACAAAGATCCGCTTGGTAGAGAACAAGCTGAAGGCCATGACCAGGAGCGCGACCGAGCTGATGAGCCAGGGCATCACCGAGTAAAGCTTTGGTTTCTCAACCACCTTGATGACAACGGGGTAATCCAGTTTTTTCTGTTTTTCCGTGCCTGAAAAATAGATGTTGGCGAGCTGTTCCTGAGTCATTTCATACTCGGACTTCTCGGACTTTTTCGCGGCTTTTAAAGACTCGACCCATTCACTCATCGATGAGATGATTCTCCTTTAAAACGCGTTCGGCTTCAAGAACGGCGCGCTTAAGTTCCTGAAAGTGAGAAACGTTCAGGGACAGGCCCTTTCCCGTCGGGATCTTTTCTTCGCCGTCTTTCAGGGCCGTGTAAACTCTGAGGTCCAAAAGATCGTAACCTTTGAATTCCTTGACTTGAACGCGCACTTCTTCGAATTTATTCTTTGGAAAACTAGCGATCAGGACATCCATGGCAGCGGCTCTCCGTGAGGGTCAATCGACCGGTTGGCTTTAAACAAATGTTTTAAAATGTGCGAGAAGATGGTGGGAAATACAGAAAAATCAGCGTTGAAACCGATGTGAACCAAAGAGAATTTATGAGAAATTTCTGCTTTAGTTGCTGGGTGCATTCACTTTTTCAGTGCGTAAGGTGTTTCCCCTGTAGATGTCTGACTCAAAGTCAGTATAACAGTAAAATTAGGGGTCTGCCAAGAAAATTATGAGGAATTTTCTTTCGGGGATTTTGTTTCGGACTCGATGGGGGTCAACTCTTCGGGTTCTTTGAGCTTGGCTCCCAAAAGTTTGGCCCTTTCGAATTGAGGGGAAACGCGGGTCTGCCAGGAACTCAGGGCCTTATCCCAACTTTCCGAGGCCTTCTTGATGCCGCCACGGATATCGCGTACATGCTCGACAAAACGGTAGATGCGGCCGCCCAGTTCTTCGATGACCATGCTCAGTTCGCGCGCGTTTTGGGCCAGTTGTTGCTGCTGCCAGCTGTGCGCGACAAGATAGATCAGGGGCATGATCGTCATGGGGCTGGCCAAGATCACCCGGCGCTCGGTAAACTCGTGAAATAGCGCGGGGTCCGTGACAAACGCCGCGCGGATCGCCGCTTCGCTGGGGATGAACATCACGACGAATGGGACTTCAGGGTCAAGACGGGATTGGTACTCTTTCCGGCTCAGTTTGATCAGGTTGGTCCGTATGTTCGAAACGAGTTTGGCGTAATGTTCCTTCTGTTTATCGGGGTCTTCCGTATCTTGAGCCAGAACGTACTCCCCCGCGACTTCTTTAGCGTCGATGACCAGGTGTTTGCCACCCGGAAGCTTCACGACAAAGTCGGGGCGAAGGTCCGTGTCTCCGGGTTCCGAAAGGCTGACCTGGGTTTCGAAGTTGATGCCTTTCACCAGGTCGTTTTGTTCCAAGATCTCCTGAAGGACGCGCTCTCCCCATTGGCCGCGCACCCCGGAGCTTTCCGTCAGCACCCGGCGAAGGGCGGCGGTTTCGGTTTTGACGGATTGTTCGGCGGCCAAGACCTGGGACAGGGACTGCTCGAGCTTCGCGTACAGCGTGAAGCGCTCCTCCTCGAATTTCTTCACCACTTTTTGGTATTCTTCGAGCTTGGTTTTCATGTCGCTGACCGAGGAAGCGATCTCGATTTTTTTTCTGTCCAGGGAATCATCCGTTTCGGTTTTGACCTGGCGCAAGTCCTTGATGGCTGAGGTGAGGAATTGTTCGGCGGTATTTTCCAGCGCTTCGGAGGCGGCCAGACGAAATTCGTTTTGGATCTTTTCTTTGGTGGAGCGCTCGGCGGCGAGCTCCGCCTCAAGGCGTGCTAGGGCCATGCCGCGGTAAAAATAAACGAGGACCGCCCCCAGGACAAAACCCGCCGCGGCGGCTAAGAAGATCTCGAAAGGGTTCATTGGCTTTTCTCGACAAACTTCATCTTGAGCTCGTACCGAAGGGCTTCCAAATGGCCTGTCTCCTCGGGGGATAGATTTCCCTTGGTTTTTTCGGCGAGGATGTCCAGAAGATCGATGAAGGATTTGGCTTGTTTAAGATCGGATTTTTCCAACGCCGTGAAGGCCTGCACGCCTAAGGAAGTGATAAAAAGGGGGAAATTCAGCTCGGGTAACTTCGAGTCTTCTCCGGGATGCGCGGAGTTCTCTTTTTCTTTCTCCACCGCGTTCTTCCAGGACTCGTCGACTTTCTTTTGGAACGCGGGTCCAAAGGATGGCTCATGGGTTTCCACCCTGACCCCCTCCCCTAGAATCTTTTTCTGTTTTTGCTGCTTCGCGCTTTGCGCCGCTTGATCTCGCTCGGTTTTTCGTAGTGTTTTCTGGCCTTGAGCGCTTTGAGTATCCCCTCGCGCTCGATTTTTTTCTTGAAACGGCGCAGCGCTTTTTCGAGCGGCTCATTCGGTCCCACTTCAACTTTGGACATTCAAAATTTCCCTTTCTTTAAGTCTTACCTTGAGTTAGAAGAACCGGGGTGGATTATAACCGGATTTAGAAAGCGTGTCAATTTTTGAAAAATCGCAGGACCGTCCGGTTTTTAAAGACGACTATCTTCCCGGGCAAATGGGTCTCAAGATCGGTTTCCTGGGACCGGAGCAGTCCGAGCATGGCTTCGACATGCTCATGAGTCAGTCGTCGGGCATCCCCTTTGACCGTCGCAACAGCCAGGACCAATACCTCCCGCAACAAGGCGGGGTGCAGGGCGGCCAGTTT
>JACPXO010000071.1 GCA_016196505.1 Candidatus Omnitrophota bacterium | reverse complement strand
CGAAAGCGTCCGGGTGCTCATCGGCCGGAGAAAACCCGCCGGGGAATTTTGCGTCGACGGCGCCGGCGACTCACCTGCCCGCGGCGTGGTGAAAGGCGAGATGGCGCATCTCGGGGACGCGGCCGAATCCGTCCTCGAAGCCGTGCGCAAGGCCGAGCAGGCCGCGGGGTCGGAGATCGGTGCGCTTTATTTTAATTTTGACGACCCGAAGATGGAATCTATCCGGAGTTCGGGGACCCTGGTTCTCAAAGGAGAGGGAGAGATCGGCCCCGCGGATATCGCCGCGGCCTGTGATACGGCCACGCGCCTAGCGGCTCACTTTGAACGGCACACCGTTTACGCGCGGGAATTGGGTTTCGTCATCGACGACAAAGATCCCGTGGCGGATCCCCTGGGCGTTTACGGAAGAAAACTCGAGGTTCAAATGCATTTTATCCGCGCGCGGTCCGTTTGCGTGGCGGCCTGGAGGGACCTGATGCGCCGCGCTCATTTCAGCGACGCGGCCGCGGTGCCGTCCGCCTGGTCCGTGGCTTACGGGATATTGCCGGCGGCCGACCGGTCGCGGCACACGGTCCTTTTGGATCTGGGAGCCGATTTTTTGAACGGCGTGCTTTTTGCGGAAAACCGCCTCAGGGAACTTGTGGCGATCCCGACGCCCCGGGAGGCGGCGGAGGCGGTCCAAGCCCTGGCGGCTAAAGTGGCTTTGTGGAAGTCGGCGTCCGGGGATATTGACCGGATCTTGGTCACCGGAGATCTGGCCTCTCAGAAGGAATGGACGGACTTGCTGGCGGAGCGGACCGCGCTCCCGGTCCATGTGTCCGGACCCTGGGCCGTTCCGAAACTCGGGGATCCGCGTTTTGCCTCCGTGGTGGGTTTGCTGGAAGTTGCCGGCGAATTGCAGGGCAAGACAGCCGGCCTGCGGCGGGAAGAGGGGTTACTTAAAAGCGCCAAAGCCCGGGCGGTTTCTTTTATCCAGGAATATTTTTAAAACAAAGAGAAAACCATGACAAAATTCAGCCATCTGCCGGAAGTGTTGGCGGATTTGAGAAAAGGAAAGGTCATCGTGGTCATCGACGACGAAGACCGCGAGAACGAGGGGGACCTGGTTGTCGCCGCTCAGTTCGCGACGCCGGCCAACGTTAATTTTATGGCTAAACACGGCCGCGGCATTATCTGCGTGCCGATGGAGTCGAGGCGCTTGACGGAGTTGGGCATTGATCTCATGACGGCGGACAACGAGGATGAGATGCACACGGCGTGGATGGTCTCGATCGACGCCCGAAAGGGGATCACGACCGGGATCTCGGCCTACGACCGTTCCAAAACCATCAAGGTTTTGATCGGCCCGAAAACGGCCAAGGGGGACCTGGTGCGCCCGGGCCATATTTTCCCCTTGCGCGCGCGGGAAGGCGGAGTGCTCGTGCGGGCGGGGCACACGGAGGCCTGTGTCGATCTCATGCGGCTGGCCGGCCTTTACCCGGCGGGGGCCATCTGCGAGATCATGAATGACGACGGGAGCATGGCGCGCACGCCGGATCTTGTGGCGTTCGCCAAGAAACACCGGCTGAAAATCTGCACGATACAGGACCTGATCGAGTACCGCAGAAAAAAGGAAAAGTTGGTGTTCAAAGCGGTGGAGACCCGTATCACGAACGAGTACGGCGAGTTCAAACTCGTGGCTTACGAGTCAACCGTGGACAAAGATTATCACGTGGCGCTTGTGATGGGAGAGGTTTCCCCGGACAAACCGGTGCTCGTCCGCGTTCACTCGGAATGTTTCACGGGCGATGTGATGGGTTCGAAGCGCTGCGATTGCGGCGAGCAGCTCCACAACGCGATGAAGATGATCGCCAAGGAAAAACGGGGAGTCCTGCTTTACATGAGGCAGGAGGGCCGCGGCATCGGGCTTTTAAACAAATTGAAGGCCTACGAGCTTCAGGACAAAAAGGGGTTGGATACGGTCCAGGCCAACCGCCGTCTTGGGTTTCCCGCCGATCTCAGGCACTACGGCGTCGGCGCTCAGATCCTGGCGGACCTCGGCGTCAAAAAGATACGCCTCCTGACGAACAACCCGAAGAAGATCGTCGGTCTCGAGGGTTATGGGCTCGAGGTCAAAGAAAGGGTCCCGATCCAGATCAAACCCACGGTCCACAACAAAAAATATCTGGAAACAAAAAAGAAAAAACTGGGACACATACTCGATGCCTTCCATCACTAAACCTCGGCGGCGCGTCCGGGAAATCAAGGGAGATTTTTCGGCCAAAGGCCTCAAGTTCGGCATCGTGGTGTCGCGTTTCAACGAGTACCTGACCCGCCAGCTTCTGGAGGGAGCGCTTGAAACCCTGAAAGGCCACGGGGCCGCCCCGAGCGATATTTACGTGGTGCACGTCCCGGGAGCTTTTGAGATCCCGCTGGCCGCGCAACGACTTATTCGAAAGGTCCGCTTGAATGCGGTCATCACCCTGGCGGTGGTGATCCGGGGCGAGACCCGGCACTTTGACCAAGTGACGCGGGAAACGGCCCGGGGTTTGGGCGAGCTTTCCAGAAAAAGCCAGGTTCCGGTGATCTTGGGGATCATCCCCGCCGAGAATGTCCGCCAGGCCATCGAACGCGTGGGGTTAAAACAGATGAACAAGGGCCGTGAATGGGCCCTCTCCGCGATCGAAATGGCCAATCTCCTGCGGACCTTGAAATGAGAAAAAGGACCTGCAGCCGGGAATTCGCCCTTCAGATCTTGTACCAGGTGGATATCGCGGGGGCCGAAGCCCGTGAGGCCTTGCAGAATTTTTGGGACGGCCAGCGGCTTCCTGCCGATGAGGACGTGAAAGAGTACACCGAACAGCTGGTGTTGGGGGTGCTCGCGCATTTGGACAGCATTGACCGGCTGATCGAGCGTTTTGCCGAGAACTGGGTGATCCAGCGGATGGCTTACGTGGACAGGAACATTCTAAGACTGTCAACTTTCGAAATGAAATATCGCGATGACATTCCCGCCAAGGTCGCCATCAATGAGGCGGTAGAACTCGCCAAGCGTTACGGGGAACCCGACTCCTCAAAGTTTGTGAACGGGATCCTCGACCACATCGCCAAAACCGAGTCACCCTAGACATTTTCATGGCACAAAATCGATCCCAAGACGAATTTTTTATGAGGTTGGCGCTGGAGGCCGCCAAACGCGGCGAAGGGTTGACGCATCCCAACCCTTTGGTGGGCGCGGCGCTGGTTAGAAACGGCCGCGTGATTGGCGTGGGCGCTCATGAGCGCTTTGGAGGCCCACACGCCGAAGTCAACGCGATCTCACGCGCCTCCGGATCTTCCGCAGGGGCTACCTTATACGTAACCTTGGAACCTTGCGCTCACTTTGGAAAGACACCGCCCTGCGCAGATTTTATTTTAAGGCATAAGATCGGAAAAGTCGTGATTGCAACCAAGGATCCCAACCCCCGGGTGAATGGCCGTGGGATGCAGAAACTCAAAAAAGCCGGGGTCAAAGTCGTGACCGGCGTCCTGGAGAAAGAAGCGCGGGAGCTGAACAAGGACCTTTCGTTTTGGGCCAGAACGGGCAGGCCTTATACGGTGGCGAAGGTGGGGCAAAGTTTG
>JACPXO010000030.1 GCA_016196505.1 Candidatus Omnitrophota bacterium | reverse complement strand
TTAGACATCCCCCGTCTTCGATCTTTCGGAGACGGGGGATTTTTATTGCATTTAACCTAAAGGAGGTGCTATGGCACGGAATTTCAGCCGCGACAAAAGAAGGATCGAGGAAATGAAGAAGAAAAGGCACGAAGAAAAACGTCTGAAGAAATTGAATAAATCCTCCGGTCTCGTCACTCCACCGCCTGCGGTGGATGAACCCCCGTCCGTCCAAGCGCAACCCTAATCGCCCCAAGGGCATTTTGATGAACGGGGTGCTTCCCTTCGACATCGCCGTCGTCGGCGCGGGCGCGGCGGGACTGATGACCGCGATCGCCGCAAGCAGTGTTTCCTCAGCCGTCACCGGACGCAAAAAGCCCTCCGTCCTTCTTCTGGACTCACGGAAGAAGATCGGTGCAAAGATCCTCATGTCCGGCGGCACGCGCTGTAATGTTACGAACACGAGAGTACTCCCTTCGGATTATGAGGGAGGGCCGAAGCACTTTGTGAAGCACGTCCTTGAAGCGTTCACCCCCGAAGAAACCAGAGCATTTTTCGAAGCCATCGGTGTACCTCTTATCCTCGAACCTACCGGCAAGTATTTTCCGGCCACGCACTCAGGCAAAACTGTCCTCGAGGCGCTAATAAAGGAAGCCGAACGGCTTTCCGTGAAACTTGAAACGGGAGTCTTGGTTCGGAACATTAAAAAAGAAGGCCCCCATTTTATCCTGAAGGGAGAAAACTTCGAGGCGCACGCTGAGCGTGTGGTGCTGACGACAGGCGGGCTGTCTTATCCCGAGACCGGCAGTGACGGCACGGGGTTTCTCATCGCCAAGAGTTTCGGACACTCTCTCGTCAAAAGAACCCCGGCCTTGACGCCTCTGACGACACCCGACGCCGATTGGCAAGTTTTGAGCGGCGTGTCGCTTGAGGTGAAGCTCTCATTTTTTGAAAATGGAAAGAAAAAGGCCGAGCGTGGGGGAGCGATGCTGTTTACCCATTTTGGGTTCAGCGGCCCGGCGGCGCTTGACATCAGCCGTTTTGTCGCCGGATGCGGCGCTCCGGACCGCTATGAAATCCGCGCGAGTTTTTTTCCCGGAGAAACGGAGGAGGGGCTTAAAAAGCGTTTCGAGGATGTTCGCCGCGAACATCCGGGAAAGCATGTCAAAAGTTTTTTCACCGAGACGTTGGGCCTGCCGGAACGTTTTGCCGAAGCGTTCCTCAAAAAGATCAACGCGGACTCGAGAACCCCTTTGGAACAATGCGGGGCAAGGGGCGCGGGGCGACTCATACACCTTTTTTTAAATTATCCTCTCGAAGTTACGGGGGTCGTGGGATATAAGAAAGCCGAGGTCACGGCCGGCGGGGTGGACTTGAAAGAGGCGAACTTTTCGACGATGGAGTCCAAACTCGTCCCCGGTCTCTATTTCGCCGGTGAGATCCTTGATGTGGACGGCCGTATCGGGGGATTCAACTTTCAGTGGTCGTGGTCCAGCGGCACTGTCGCCGGCCGGAGCGTTGCCGCGGCCGCTGTAGGATTGGATTGACCGCTGGGGTTTTGGTATAATCGGGCCTTTACGGGTCAATGAAATAAAGGAGAGTTTGAACATGAAAAGATCAAGCGCCCTTCTCTGGGTTTTTCTTGGGTTTCTTTGCTTTCAGTCCCCGGCTTTTGCCGCCACCTACGCGGTAGATCCCGATCACAGCAGTGTTTCTTTCAAAGTCCGGCATTTATTCTCTCAGGTGCAGGGTAATTTCACCGTCTTCGAAGGGACTTTGGATTATGAACCGGGTAAGCCCGAGACTTGGAAAGCCGGCGCGGTCATTCAAACGACGAGTATCGATACCCATGTAGCCGAGAGGGATAAGCACCTCCGTTCGGCTGATTTTTTTGACACGGAGAAATTCCCCACGATCGAATTCAAGAGCGCCGGTGTCAAAGACGCGACGGCGACGAGCGCTAAACTCGAGGGGCTGTTCAAACTCCACGGGGTCGAAAAACCTATCGTGCTGGATGTCCAGATCCACGGAGTCGGCAAAGACCCTTGGGGGAACGTCCGCGCGGGATTTACGGCGAAGGGCAAGATTAACCGCAAGGATTTTGGGTTGAGCTGGAATGAAGTGCTTGAAACAGGCCAATTGTTGATCGGGGAAGAAGTCGAGATCACGCTTGAGATCGAGGGTATGCTCAAGACCTGACGGGTTTTTTAAAGGAGGGTGCTAACGATGGTACATAAGAGGTTAACTAAGAAGAAGATGCTGGTCGCCGCTTCCGTGGCGGGCCTTTTGGCGGTTTCCGGTTTGGCCGGTTCCGCCAACACTGTTTATGCGGAAGACGTGCATTGTTCCGGAGTGAACGCTTGCAAGGGGACGGGTGAATGCGGCGGTAAAGGTCACGCATGCGCCGGCAAGAACGCCTGCAAAGGCCAGGGCTGGATCAAAACAGCCAGCGCTGAGGCCTGCAAAACGATGGGCGGAATGATCGTCGCTTAAGTCCACTAAGGTGATCCAAGGAGATCCGGTTTCCGCCTCAAGCGGGAACCGGATTTGCCTCTCTTAAGGAATTTTCCCTCATGAAAAATACCTCTTGGCCGCTGCTTGGATGCGGCCTGGGCTTACGGACACCGCATTATCAGACCATCCTTGAGACCCGCCCGAAAGTGGACTGGTTTGAAGCCGTTTCTGAGAACTACATGGACTCCGGAGGCCGGCCGGTGCAAGTGCTTGAAAAGATCCGTGAGCGGTATCCGGTCGCGCTTCACGGCACCGCACTTTCGATCGGATCCTCCGATCCTTTAAATCTAAAGTACCTCGAACGTCTCAAACGGTTGGCCGATAGGGTCAGCCCGTTTCTTGTGACGGATCACCTGTGTTGGTCGAGCGTTAACGGTGAAGCGCTTCACGACCTTTTGCCTATTCCTTTCACGGAAGAAGCCGTAAAACATACCGTGAGACGGGTCCGCCAGGTGCAGGATCTCCTGGGTAGAAATATCGCCTTGGAAAACGTTTCGACCTACGTGACTTATCGCCACTCCGCCATGACGGAATGGGAATTTATCCGCGAGGTCGCGCGGCGTTCCGGGTGCGGGATACTTCTCGACCTCAACAACATTTACGTCAACGCTGTGAACCACGATTTTAACCCCTATGATTATCTCGAAGGCATCCCCGAGGGGCTTGTCGCTCAATTCCATCTGGCCGGGCACACGGACATGGGCGATTTTCTTTTTGACACGCACAGCCAACCCATCATTCAGAAAGTCTGGAAACTTTATGAACGCGCGCTGGAACTTTGGGGGCCGGTGTCGACGCTGATCGAATGGGATGAGCATATTCCCAAGTTCCCCGTGCTGCTCGCCGAAGCCGAGAAAGCCAAAAAAATAGCGGCCCGGTTCAAATCACGAAAAACAAGTCAAACTCGTGCAACGATGGTCGCGATCCGAGAGAAGTCGGAGCATGGTCCACAAAAAACACCCGGATTACGCAAGGTCCAGCAGATTTTCGGCGCGCGCATAGCGGCTCACCGACCGGGGTCAAAAGAACCGCTCGGCGCGTTTCTCAACCCTCAGCACGGCGTGCCTCCGGAAGAGCGTCTTTCGGTTTATGCGAACGGTTTCACGGCGCGGCTTGAGGAGGCGTTGTCCGAGACGTACGAGGGGGTACGGGCGCTTTTGGGAGCGGACCGCTTTTCCGAAGTTTGCCGTGGCTACGCCCACGACGAAGTGTCCACCGACTACAACCTGAATTTTATCGGGGAGAATTTCCCTGGATTTCTTGAGAAAAATTCTTTTCAGAAAGATAAGCACCCGGCGGTGGATCTGGCGGATTTCGAATGGCGGATCTGGAAGGCATTTCACGCGTTTGACAAGACGCCTCTGACGCCGGAAAAAGCCGCTCGGGTTCCGCCCGACGCCTGGGAAGAGGCGCGGTTTATTTTCCAACCTTCCGTTTCTGTTTTCGAGTCCCGGTGGCCGGTGTTGGATCTTTGGCTTTCGCGGCATGAAATAAATCCCGCGCGAGAGGTTAAGCGATCCCAAGAACCCCGGGGAGTGTTGATCAGCCGGAAACTCGATCAAGTGCGCTGTGAACGCTTGGGGTC
>JACPXO010000070.1 GCA_016196505.1 Candidatus Omnitrophota bacterium | reverse complement strand
TGGATACTTTGTGCTCGCCCAGGTCCATATCCCGCGTTCCCTTGGCCGCGAGCACGACACAGAGTTTTTCTCTGGCTTGCATAAAACCAAAAGCGCTCCCGAAGAAAGGCACCCATAAAACAAGTCTTAAGGCGCGGTCCGCGTGGGAAAAATAAAGCCACGCGTACGATAAAACCGCGATCAAAAAAGCTGAGCCCCCGAGGATCACCCGCCGCCTCACGCCTTGGGGGCCGATGTTCGCTTCTCCCGGAGCGCCTTCCGGAGCGGACCCTTCGCTTTTTCCCATCGCTTTCTTGAAATAATCTAGGCACTGAACGCAAAATCCGCCTTGCGTGATCCATTCCGGATGTTTTTTCTTGAGCTCATCGATGATGTGGCTGTCCGTATGCCGGATAAAAACCAAAAGGTCCCTCTCCATGCTCGAGCCGCATGTCGGACAAGTATAAACCTGCATGAACACTCCTTTCTGCGAGTTCCCGAACTCACGAATGACCGGGCTCGTCAAACTACTGATGAATGAGATCCGCGATGCGGGTGAGAAGTTTGTCCAGGGAGACCGGCTTGGCGAAAATATTATCTTCTCCGCTCTCAAGGATCTCTTTTTCCGTTCTTAGCCCTGTGACGAATAGTATCGGGATGTGCTTCACCGGGGAGTCGGGGGCTTTAAGGTAGGTGTAGATCAGATCGCCGTCCATTTTTGGCATGCTGACATCCAAAAGGATAAGGTCGGGCTTAGCCGAAAGGGCCAAGTCATAGGCCTGTTCGCCGTCAAGGGCTTTCAGCACCTCATAACCCTTGGCCTTCAAAGCCCTTTCAAAAAGCTCAACCTGCCCACGGTCGTCATCCGCGACCAAAATCGTCTGCGCCATGGCTGTTAGTTTATCTCAGCCGGAATGAATTTGCAAAATATCTTTGGGAATAGCTTTACCGGCGGGACAATTACGTGGACACCGCGGCCCTCAATTGGCGTACCCTTTTGATGGAACGCTTGAACGCGCGGTAAATGGGGTTAAAATGGACATAGGCCAGTATTTCTATAGCGGCCCTTGACTTTCTCTTAAGTGATCTCATCCTACCTCCCATCGTTTCCTATTGTAAGAATAAAGGTTACACGACGTTTGGCTGGATTTCAAGATACTTAATAAACTTTTTTCTAAATGTTAATAGACAAAAAATATATCTAAGCCCGGCTTATTTCGGCTATTTCCGCTTCCAAAAACTTCGCCACTTCCGTGGCTACCACGGCATTCCCAGCCCGATTGAAGTGGGTGTTCCTGAATTTGTATAGACTCCCGTGCGCGGAGGCCTTTTTAACGGCAGGCAAAACATCGAGATAGCGGACTCCCCGCTGATCTAAAAATTCCCTCAACTTTTTATTCGTGAGCTCGGGGTCATACTCCGTGGGTTTCAGCTTAAAACGCCGGACAACGGCCTGCCGCAAGTTCTCGTCGACTTGAAATTCATCAGGCAAGATCACCACAAGAAACCGGACCTGACGAGCGTCGAGTTCTTCTTGGATGCGAAGAAGCGTCGCCCGGGTCCACAGCCAATCCCGGGAGACATAAAAGGCATTCTTGGCGGCTTGAAACCGCTTCGTTTCAATGGCCAGATACTTTTTTTCTGAAAATGTCCCTACCGGTTTTTTCTGAACCCATTCCCATCGCTTCGCCCACCAATCCTTTAACACCCAAAACGATTTAGTCACAAAAAAATACAGGTAGGAACTTTTTTCCAGTGAAAATCGATTTTGAGCTCCGGGAACAATGTCTATGGAATAGTTATACCGGCGGATCTGAAAAAGACCCGGCTCGCTCTCAACAAAATCATTTCCCACAAAAAAACACAAAACGACGATGTCCGGCTTGTAACGCAAGCTAAATTTTTTAAGCAATCTTAAATAATACGCGGGGCCGGTACCCGAGGTGGCCTGGTTGAAGATCTCGACCTTGGACCCAGGCCTGGATTTCAGTTGATCTTCGGTCAAAGTCCAATAATTATATTTACGCCCTCCCGACCAACTGAAAGAGTCCCCGATGGCAATGACGCGCGTCACCCCCGGCGTTCTCGCTTCGCTGAATTCCTCGTCATTGAAGCCCTGACTATTGCTTTGCCAATGAAACGGCTTGAGTCTTACCCCAAGCTCACGGTCATTATAAAAATCCCATAGGAAGGGGTTAAGGACCCTGAGGACGGTCTCACCGATAAAAATAGGCGCCAAAAAACACAAAACAACCAATCCTGCTTTTTTGGCAAATAGGCTCACGGATTATCAGGGGGTTGGCAGGATCTTCAAAACCACGAGGGTCATGTCATCGAATAACAATTCGACCCGGCAAAAATCCCGCCAGTCTTTCTCGATCTCATCCAAGAGGCCTGCGGCGCTTAAGCCCGCGTTCTTTTGCACCATCGCTTCCAGGCGTTTCTGGCCGTACATCTCCTTGGCGGCGTTCGAGGCCTCTACCATGCCGTCCGTGAAGAAAACCGCGACATCGCCGGGCGAAAGCTGCAAACGCTCCGCCTTGTATTGTTCGCCCGGCATCACCCCAACGGGCAGGCCGCCTGTTTTAAGCGGGATAAATTCATCCGTGGCGGCCCTGAAGATCACCGGGGCATAATGGCCGGCGTTCACTGAAAGCAGCGTTCGCGTCTTTGGGTTATAAACCGAATAAAAAGCCGTCATGAACATTCCCCGCTTCGAATTTACGGCGATAAAGTCGTTCATCTTGGTAAAAAGGGTGTCGGGCGATTTTTCCTGACCGGCCATGACCCGAAAAACACTTCGGGAATCCGTCATGAAGAGCGTGCCCGAGAGCCCTTTTCCCGCGGCGTCCGCGATGACTATCCCAAGATCACCGTTCCCCGACGGCAAAAAATCAAAATAATCTCCCCCGACTTCATAAGCCGGCCAACTTTTGGCCGCGATCTCGGCGCCCGCGATGGCCGGAATAGACTCGGGTAGCGCGCGTTGTTGGATCTCCGCGGCCAGTTCCAGTTCCCGGCGCATCCGCTCTTTGGACGCGACGGATTCTTTCAGGGCCTCCATGTAACGCACCAGGGCCTCCGTCATCCGGTTAAACGACAAAGCCAGGTCCCCTATCTCGTCGTTCGCGGTTTTGGGAAGGCGGACCGTGAAGTCGCCCGAAGCGACGGTCTGAGTCGTCCGGTTGAGCTCCTGGATGCGGCGGATGTACCGGCCGACGAGAAAGAACGTGAAGAAAAAAATAAGTAAAAGCCCGGCGGCGGAAGCCGCCGCGATCCAAAACGATCTCTCGATCACAGGTCTCATCAGTCTTGAAAGAGACACCGGATAATAGATCCAAAGCGGCGCGTCTTCTATGCGGCTATAGATCGCGAGGTATTTTTCCCCGCGAACGCTGACCGTCTCTGTCTCTAAAAACCGCTCATCCTTCACGCGTCTGGAAAAATCCCGAAAACTCGCTGCCGGCATTTCCTTGGGACGTACGAAGACCACGAATTTTTCCTTTTGCCCTTGAAAAATTTCGATGGACTCCACTTCGTTGATAAAGATGCGGCCAATGGCTTCTTTGAGTTCCCCGAGTGGCTTGTCAAAAGCCACGGCCCCGACCACCATCAGGCGGCTCGCGTCAAAAAGAGGCGCGCCGAAGATCAGTAAATGGCCCCCCGCTTTCTTGTCCGGGTAAGGGCCAAGAAAAAAAGGCGCCCTTGTCTTTTTTGCTTTTAAAAACCAGGGGCTTTTTTTGATAGCGTCATCGGCGTCCTGGCGGCCCATAAATGTTTTCCCGGCCCCAAGCTCCTTGGCGATCTGGTCAAGGTCCGCGGCCAGATCTTGGGACATGAGAGACCGGCGCTCGAGTTCGAGGCCTAAAAGATTGGCGGTGGTGAGGTTTCTATGGAACCAGAGATTGGCCTCCTCGACCGCCAACTCGACGGCGGCATTCGCGTCGCTTTGGATACGCGCGGTGAGATCCTTGTAATTGAGATACTGCTGGGAAATATTCAGTAGAAACGTCAGGACGAACGTACTGATGAAAAGGATGAAGGCGATCTTGAATTTTATCGACAGCCGCACGCGCTCTCCGAGATCTGGATGATTTTGAAAAGTTTCATACGGCCACTAGCTTACGCCCAAGGGAAATCTTTGCCAAGAAAATCGTTTGAGGTAAAATATCCCCGTGAGACGGCCTTCTTATTTCCTGGTCCTTTTTCTTGTGTGCCTGGCCATCCATCCGGTCATGGCCTCTGTCGGCCGTCACCACACTCTCTACGACCTCGCCGGCTACCGGCAGACCCAAACCGCCATCACCTCGTACTACTTCCTGACAGAAGGGTTCAGGATGGATTATCCCGTACCCGTCAGCGGCAAACCATGGACAAAACCTATGGAGTTTCCGCTGTACCAGGGTCTCGTAGCCGCTTTTTCCGGACTCACCGGCTATCCTCTTGATCCCTCCGGGCGCGCGGTCAGTCTCCTGTTTTTCTACTTGTCTCTGCCCGCCGTGTATTTTTTGTTGAAACAATTCATCAAGAACGCAGGGCACCGCTTCGCCGCGCTTTCCCTGTTTGCGGCGAGTCCCTTTTACCTTTTTTGGTCGCGTACTTTTATGATCGAATCACTCGCACTTTGCTTGTCCGTCTACTACCTTGCCGGCGTCGTCAAAACCGCGGCCAAGCCTTCTCTGATCATAGCCCTGCTTGCGTCCGCCGCCGGGGCTCTGTCCGGCCTCGTCAAGATCACGACGTTTTTGATCTTTCTGCCTCCGGCCGCGGCCCTCTATCTCCGCTTCGAGCGAAACGCCGGGCGCCTGAGGGATTTTTTTCTTCTGGCGGCGGTTCCCCTAGCCCTAAACGCCGGCTGGATCGCGTTCGCGGACAGCCAGAAGCTTTTGAACCCGCTCACCTCTCATGCAACCTCCCTGGGTTTGATCCAGTGGAACTTCGGGACGTGGGCACAGCGCCTGTCACCGGACACTTGGACGGATTTCTTGCGTCATTCAAGCCGTATTTTTTGGGATTCGCCGAAAGACATTTTTTTCATCGGTTTCGCCCTAGCCCTGCTCCTGGCGGGACGTTATATCCGCTCGTACGGCAAAGAGATCCTTTTTGGCCTTTTATTTTTTCTGGCGCCCAATCTTGTGTTGACCAACCTCTTCTCTTGGCATAAGTATTATGTGTACGCGAACGGGTTCTTCCTGATCTTCGCTGTCGGGCTTGTGATCACCGCTGTTCTAGAAAACCACGAAGCGCCCCGCTGGCTTAAAATTCTTTTGCTTCCCCTTCTTTTGACCTCGATGGCCAGCGCCTACTTTTCCTATTATTACCCCCTGCAGAAAAAAAATCACCGCGAATACAACGCCCTCGTCAAAACGATACGAAGCCAAAGCCGGGAAGAGGACATCCTTTTGGGTTACGGCTTCCATGGGAACCCCATTCTCCCGTACTATTCCCAGCGCCGGGCCCTCATGCTGCCCAATCACATCCCGCTCACGGACCCACGCTTTGATCAGGCGCTTTTGAACCTCAAAGATTCACGGATCGCCGTCGTCATCATCGCCTCCGGCAAAATCGTCAGCGAACCGGGATCCCTGGACCTCCTCCAAAAGAAACTCGGCAAACCCCTCGAGCTTGTCTTTCACGACCGGCACGCCGACGTTTATCGGGTCGGATAAAACAAAAGCCGCCCGGGCTTGTGGCCCAAACGGCTTTTTATCAATTTAAGATGCCCGGCAACTACCTACTCTCCCAGAGAGTTGCCCCTCAAGTACCATCGGCCTTGGAAGGCTTAACTACCGTATTCGGAATGGGAACGGG
>JACPXO010000069.1 GCA_016196505.1 Candidatus Omnitrophota bacterium | reverse complement strand
CGGACCTCGTGATCGGTTATGGCTCCGACGAGACTTTGCGGGACCTCAAAGCCAAGATCCCCTTCGGGGTCGATTTTGTAGGGTATGGCCACCGCGTCAGTTTCGCCCTTTACACTCAAGAGGCCGTGACACCGAAGACCTTGGGTCGTTTGGCCAGGGACACCGCCCGTGACATTTGGATGATGGACCAGCGCGGTTGTTTATCGCCTTTGGCGCTTTTTCTCGAAAAGAAAGGTGAGGTGCCTCCTTCGGTTTTCGCCGAAGGGCTGGCGCTTGAGCTTCAGCGTCTCTCGGCGCGCGGCGCGTTTTGCCCTCCGGAAACGGTGCGGTGCGCCGCGTTGAGGTCTTCAAGGGACCGGTGGAAGATGCGGGGGGTTGCCGGAAAAAGAACTCTTTTTTGGGAAAGCCGTCCTCCCGGCGAATGGCTTGTTTTGTATGAGGAAGGATTTAGCGAGCCCTTGTTTTCCAAGGGGCGTCCCGTGATCGTCGTGAGAGGCGTCCCGTCCGTCCGAAGCGTCTTCGAACGGCTCAAACCCTTCCGAAAATATCTTCAGGCGGCGGCGCTTGAAGCCAACGCCTCGCGCCGCGAGAAGATCGCGCAAGCTTTGTCGGAACTCGGGGTCAGCAGGGTCTGCCGCGCCGGGGCACTTCAAGACCCGCCGCTCCGGTGGCACCATGACGGCCGGTGGAATTTGGCGCATTGGGTGCGCTGGACGGACGTGTGGTAAAATAAGTCGATGAAAAAATTCATCTGCATTCACGGGCATTTTTACCAGCCCCCGAGAGAAAATCCCTGGACCGGCGAAGTCGACCGCGAGGAATCCGCCGCACCCTACCATGATTGGAACGAACGCATCACGAAGGAATGTTATGAGTCCAACACCGCCGCGCCCATTCTCAACGCTCAGGGAGAGACCGTTTTAAAGATCAACAATTTTTCGAAGATCAGCTTTGATATCGGCCCGACGCTTCTTTCGTGGCTTAAGCGCCAGGCCCCCGAGACCTACCGGGCCATCGTGGAGGCGGACCGCTCCAGTTTTTTAAAGCGCCATGGGCATGGGAATGCCATGGCTCAAGTTTACAATCACCTCATCATGCCGTTGGCGAGCCGCCGCGATAAGGTCACGCAGGTGGTTTGGGGCATCCGGGATTTTGAGTTTCATTTCGGGAGAAAACCCGAGGGGCTGTGGCTGGCGGAAGCGGCGGTGGACAGAGTGACACTCGGCATCCTGGCGGATCAGGGGATCCGTTTCACGGTGCTCGCTCCGCACCAGGCCTACCGCACGCGCCGTATCGGGTTTAACCGCCGTTGGGAATACGCGAGCCATGAGACCATCGATTCGCGGATGCCTTACCGGATCTGGCTCGATCGGGGCAAGTCCATGCATCTCTTTTTTTATGACGCGCCGGTCTCGCGGGCTATCGCCTTTGAGGGGCTTTTGGGCAACGGAGACGTTCTGGCCGCGAGGGTCCTTCATGATTTTTCGCCGCGCGAGCGCGTTCAGCTCATCTCCACCGCGACGGACGGCGAAAGTTTCGGCCACCATCACCGCTTTGGCGAGATGGCCATTGCCTATGCGCTGCGTAAGATTGAGGATGAAAAACTGGCTCAGACCACCAATTTCGCCGAGTTTCTGGAACGCTGCGATTCCACGGCCGAGGTGGACATTTATGAAAACAGTTCCTGGAGCTGTTCACACGGCGTCGAGCGCTGGCGGGCCGACTGCGGGTGCCGCCTCCATGTGCACGACGGGTGGAATCAAAAATGGCGCGCGTTCTTGAGAGAGGCGTTTGACGGCTTAAAAGCGGTCGTGGACGACGTGTTTGAAAGAGAAGCCGGCGCCTGGGTCCGGGACCCCTGGGTGGCGCGCAACGACTATATCGAGATCATCCTCGACGGTTCGGAGGCCTCGCGCCGGAATTTCTTGTCGAAGCACGCCCGGTACGCGCTTGAACTTGAGGAAACAAAAAAACTTTGGGATCTCTTCGAAGCCGAAAAATTCGCGATGTTCATGTACACGAGCTGCGGATGGTTTTTTGACGATATCTCCGGCCTTGAGCCGGTGCAGGTCATGAAATTTGCGTTGAGGGCGATGGAACTGGCTCAGCCCTATTGTTCGCAGACCCTCGAAGAGCCGTTTTTAAAAATCCTGAGAAAAGCCAAAAGCAATATCCCCGGGCAGGGGACCGGGGAGGACGTATTTAATCGGTACGTGAAAAACGCCGCCAGGCGTCATCAATCGCACGCGGCGGACGGGTTGGCGATCCATGGGGTTTAAATGCGGGATCGTCGGCCTTCCCAATGTAGGAAAATCCACCATCTTCAACGCGCTCACGCGCGGCCAGGCCCTGGCGGCCAATTACCCGTTCGCGACCATTGACCCGAACGTCGGGGTTGTCGCAGTCCCCGACAAGCGTCTTGACGCGCTCACCGAGATCGTCCCCACCCAAAAGATCGTTCCCACTTCTCTTGAGATCGTGGACATCGCGGGGCTGGTCAAAGGCGCTTCTCAGGGGGAAGGGCTTGGGAACCAGTTTTTAAGCCACATCGGGGAAGTGGACGCCATCCTTGAGGTTGTACGCTGTTTCGAAGGCACGGAGGTCATTCACGTGAGCGGTTCCGTGGACCCTTTGCGCGACGTCGAGATCGTCCGCACGGAACTTATTTTAAAAGACCTCGAGATCCTGGCCAAGCACAAGGCGCGCGTTGAAAAGCCGGCAAAGGCCGGGGACAAAAAGGCGGCTCAAACGGCCGCGCTTCTGGACCGGGTTGAAAAAGCGTTCAACGAGGGAAAGACCGCGCGTCAGGTGCCCTTCACGGCGGAGGAAAAAACACTTCTGAAGGAGGCGCGTTTTTTAACGGATAAGCCCATCCTTTATGTAGCCAATGTCACCGAGGAGGAACTGGGGGCCGAGACCCCCCCTATGGCCAAAGTCCGCGAGAAGGCCCGGGCTGAGGGCTCCGGCATGATCACGATCTGCGGAAAGATCGAGGAGGAGATCTCCAAGCTTGAACCGGGTGAGCGCGACGAATTCCTCAAGGCGATGAACCTCAAGGAGTCGGGGCTCGATCAACTGGTCCGCGAGGGCCACACGCTTTTAAATCTGATCGCGTTCTTTACGGTCGGGGAAACCGAAAACCGCGCCTGGACCGTCGCGCGCGGGTCTACGGCCCCGCAGGCGGCAGGAAAGATCCATTCGGATTTTGAAAAAGGATTTATCCGCGCCGAAGTGATCGGCTACGACGACTTTATCCGCTGCCGCGGCGAGCAGGGCGCGCGCGAAAACGGCAAATTCCGCCTCGAGGGCAAGGAGTACCTTGTCCAAGACGGCGACATCATGCACTTCCGCTTTAGCATCTAGTCACCCTCCCACGGTCCTCGTCGTAACTTCGTTCGACTGCGGGCGAAGGCATCCCGCCTCGGCCACCCCTCGAATGCCGGCTTACCCCTAGTGACTCTCATAATCAAGCGGGTGGCTGGCGTCGGGGCGCCCCGTGGGCGCGGAGCCCACGACTCATCTATGGCGAGCACCCATGGGGCTGACGCCAGACAGGACCCGCTTGATGTATGTGGGGGGTCTTCAAGTGACGATCGAGTAAATTTATTGAAGTTTTGGCGGACTTCGATACAATAGGAGCTCTAAGTTTCCTGCTCATCACACTTCCATAGTCAATCTTAAAGACAGAAGGAGTCAGGCATGGTGAAGATCTCTAAGGGCAAATTAAAAAGTTTAGAAGCCGTTTCAAATAAGGAAGGGGTCATCACCGCCGCTGCGATGGACCAGCGGGGGTCCCTGCGTAAATCCATCGCGAAAGCCAAGGGCGTTTCTGAGGCCGAGATCACTCCCGCGATGATGTCCGAGTTCAAGACCGTGGTGACACGGGTGCTCACGCCTTACGCCAGCGCCATCCTTTTGGACCCGGAATTCGGGCTCGAGGCCTCGCGCCGGCGCTCGAAGAACGCCGGGCTTCTTTTGGCCTACGAGAAAACCGGCTACGACGCGTCCGGCCCCGGGCGGATCCCGACTTTTTTAGACGGCTATAGCGCCAAACGGCTGAGACAGGAAGGCGCCGATTGCGTAAAAGTGTTGTTGTATTACACGCCGTTCGACGACCCGCAAGTGAACCAAAAGAAACATGAGATCATGGAGCGGATCGGGAAAGAGTGCGAGAAAGAGGACATCGCCTTCTTTCTCGAGTTCGTCGGTTATGACCCGAAGGGCGGCGAGGGAAAAGACCTTGAATACGCCAAGCTCAAGCCCGAGATCGTGATCCGCAGCATGGAAGAATTTTCCAAAGAGAAGTACCAAGTGGATGTGCTCAAAGTGGAGATCCCGATCGACGTCAAATTCCTTAAAGGATCAAAGGCCTTCAACGGCCAAGAGGCCGCTTACGATCTGGAAACCGCGCGCGCCATTTTCAAACGTCAGAGCGAATGCACCGCGAAGCCCTTCATCTACCTTTCGGCGGGGGTGAGCGACGACATTTTCAGGGAAAATCTGGAGCTGGCGATCAGCGCCGGAGTGAATTTTGCCGGAGTTCTGTGCGGCCGCGCGACCTGGAAAGACGGGATCCCCGTTTATGCCAAAGGGGGCGGCTCAGCGCTCGAGGCCTGGCTTCTCGACCGCGGCGTGAAAAATATTCAGGCCTTAAATCAGGTGCTTGCCAAAGGCGCCCGGCCCTGGCACGCCAAATACGGCGGGAGAGCGAACATTTCCGTTAACTAAAAACTTAGATGGCGTCCAACAAAGACTATTACAAAATACTTGGGGTCGGTGAAAGCGCCTCTCTCGATGAGGTTAAAAATAAGTACCGCGAGCTCGCCAAAAAATACCACCCCGACGCCAATCCCAACAATAAATCCGCCGAAGAAAAATTCAAGGAGATCTCCGAGGCGTACTATGTGCTGAGCGACGCCAAACGGCGTGCCGACTATGACGCCTACAAGAAAGGCGGTTTTTCCGCCACGGGCGGACCAGCCTCCGGCTGGCAGGGCGCCCAGGGCTTCGATTTTGAGGAACTCTTGAGAGCTTTCCAGGGCGCCAAAGGCGGGAGATCAGCCCATAGGCGGTTTGGCGGAA
>JACPXO010000075.1 GCA_016196505.1 Candidatus Omnitrophota bacterium | reverse complement strand
CGGTCCAGAGGCGCTGTCCGCGCGACCTCAAGGAGCGCGGACGCGTTCTTGAACGTGACATTGCAGGTGCAGGACACGAGAAACCCCAGGTCCAGGACCTTTTTTAAAGCGTCTCGGTCATAGGAAAAACAATGCATGACGCCGCGAAGCTTGCCCCGGGCCGCTGACTGCAAGATCGCGAGCGTATCCTCAAAAGCCTCTCTTGAGTGGACGATCACGGGGAGGTTGCGGCGCGCGGCCAGATCCAGCATCCGGGTAAAAGTCGTCTTTTGTGTCTCGGGAGGCGACTGGCTTTTGACATAATCAAGCCCTATCTCCCCGATCGCGACGGGAGAGTTTTGAGCCACGAACGTTTCAAAGTCTTTAAACCCCTCTTCGGAAATTTCATGCGCGTGATGCGGGTGAAGCCCGGCGGTCGCCGCCATAAAAGGATAAGTTCTGGAAAGCTCGAGGGCCTGACGGTTGGTTTTGGGGTCCGTGCCGACGTTGACGAGGGATTTCACGCCAAAATCCAGCGCGCGCTGAATGACGGCCGCGCGGTCAGGGTCGAACGCGTCGAAGTGCAAATGGCAGTGCGTATCAACGAGCATGGGCTCTTTCGGTGGAGGCCTTTCTTAGGCGTTCAATGACCGGCGGGATCTCTTTCAAGGCGTAATCCACTTCTTCCGAAGCCGTAAAACGTCCCAAAGAAAAACGTATGGCCGCGCGCGCGAGCTTCTTGGGGATCCCCATCGCCAGAAGCACATGCGAGGGCTCGACGGAACCCGCGGTGCACGCGGAACCCGTGGAAACATAAATATTTTTCAGGTCCAAATTCATCAGGAGCGTTTCCCCGTCAAGCCCTGGAAATGAGAGGTTGAGCGTATTGTAAACCCTCTGCTTCTCGTCACCGTTCAAACGGATGTCTGGGATCGCTTTTTTCAGGCCCTCCTGCAGCCGGTCACGCAGTTTCCTGATGCGCTCCTTTTCAGCTTCGCCTGTTTCTCTCAAAAGCTCGACCGCTTTGCCGAACCCCACGATCGCGGCGACATTTTCCGTCCCGGGGCGGATATTTTTCTCCTGGTGCCCGCCGTGCAAAAGCGCCTGGACCTTGGCCCCTTTCCTGATATAGAGCGCCCCGGCGCCCTTCGGGCCGCAAATTTTATGCGCTGAAATCGTCAAAAGGTCGATCCCCATGTCCTCGGGATGAACGGAGAGTTTTCCCAGTGATTGGACGGCGTCGACGTGAAAAAGAGCGGCTTTGGCGTGGGCTATCTTAGCAGCCTCCGAGATCGGCTGGATCACACCCGTTTCATTATTGACGTGCATCAGACTGAGCACCGCCGTTTCGTCGGTCACGGCCTCCCGAATCGCGGACACTTGCACGATCCCGCTTCCATCCACGGGAATGGTGCTCACGCGCACGCCGCGTTTTTCCAAGTGCTGGGCGGTATGCAAAACGGCCTGATGCTCGATCGCCGACACGGCGAGGTGCCGGCGTTTCAAGAGATGCTCCATCACGGCTCCGCGCACGGCGAGATTGTCCGACTCGGTGCCGCCCGAGGTGAACACAAGATCCCCGGGCTCCACTTCCAGAAAATCGGCGATGGTCTCACGCGCGGCTTCGACGGCATGGCGGGCGGCTTGGCCCTTTTGATGAAAGCTCGAGGCATTCCCAAAACTGGAAGACAAAAAGGGTTTCATCGCCTCGAATACGCGAGGATCTAGCGGAGTTGTTGCGTTGTAATCAAAATAAGCTTCCATAAATCACCGCGGTTTCACTAACTTTTTTTAAGGTCTATCCTTGGAAAAAGTGGCGCGCCCTTCGCGACCTTTCCGCCTTTCTCAAAAAATCCCCATCCGCTTTCCCGGAGAAATGACGCCTTAAGCTTCTCTTGGATCCCGAGCTGGGCCCAGAGGGCTTCGCCGGTGGACGGCATGAACGGCCACACGGCTTGGGCGGTCACGCGTAGGACTTCCAGAAGGGAAACCATCACCTTCTCAAGCTCGGCCGTGTTCCCCTGCTTGGCTAATTGCCAGGGAGCGGATGTTTCGACGAATTTGTTGGCTTGGTTGATCAAAGCCCAGATCGCGGTAAGCGCTTCTGAAAAAGCCAACCGGCTTATCGCCGCGTCCAAGGCAGGCCTCAACGCGTCGACTTCTTTTCTCAGATCTCCGCGACAGCGTGAAGACACGCCGGCGGGGATCTTGCCTCCAAAATATTTTTCACACATCGTAAGTGACCGGTGAAGCAGATTGCCCAAGTCGTTGGCAAGGTCCGTATTGAACCGCAGCCTCAGCGCTTCCTCGCTGAACACCCCGTCGGAACCGAACGGGGTTTCCCGGAGCAAAAAGTAGCGGTAGGCGTCCACCCCGTAGAGCTTCACGATCTGGACAGGGTCGATCACATTCCCACGGGACTTGGACATTTTTTCGCCGCCCTGCACCCACCAGCCATGCGCGAAGATCATTTGAGGAAGGTCCACGCCAAGCGCTTTGAGAAGGATGGGCCAATAGATCGCGTGATGCCTCAGGATATCCTTGCCGATGATATGGACATCGGCCGGCCACCACTTCCGGAACCGCTCCTCATCCCTCCCATACTCGCAGGCCGAGATATAATTGATGAGGGCGTCAAACCAGACGTAGGTGACGTGGGTGTCGCTCAGCGGCGAAGGGATGCCCCAGGTGAGGCGGCTTTTCGGACGCGAGATGCAAAGGTCCTGCAGCGTGTTATTTTCCAAAAAACCCAGCACTTCGTTGCGCCGCGTGACAGGCAGGATAAAATTTTCGTGGGAACGGATGTAGCCCATCAGCCATTGTTGATACTTCGAAAGTTTTAGAAAATAATTCTCCTCTTCTATTTTTTCGACGGAACGCTTGCAGTCCGGGCAAAGAGTCTGGTCCGTTTCGCGCAACAACTGCCCGTCGCTCCAAAAAGTTTCACAAGGAGTGCAGTACCACCCTTTGTAAGACGCTTTGTAAATTTCATCTTTTTCATGGAGCTTTTTCCATACGTTCTGGACGGTTTCGACGTGACGTTTTTCCGTCGTGCGGATGAAATCGTCGTAAGATATCGAAAGAACACCCCAGAGATCCTTGAAGGAGCCGACGATCTGGTCTGTAAAGGCCTGGGGCGTCTGATGGGCCTCCAAAGCGGCGCGCTCCACTTTCTGCCCATGCTCATCGGTGCCGGTTAAAAAAAGCACTTCTTTTCCCGAAAGCCGCATGAAACGCGCCAACGTATCCGCCGCGACCTGGGTGTAGGAGTGGCCGATATGCGGTTTCGAATTCACATAGTAGAGCGGGGTGGTCAGGTAATATTTCGCCGGCATGAGTTCCTCTAAGTGTGCTCGAGCTCGTCCGTGAGCGCGGCCATCAAAAGACGAAGGTTGGCGTTTTCTTTGAGTTTTTCCTTGAATTCTGCGAGCCGCTCGATCTTATCCCGCAAGGCCCCTTCCTCAAGCCGGGCGGCCGTCTTTTCCTTCTCAAGCTTTTCGTGACCGACCGCGACAAGGTCCGGGACGCCGACGCGTATCAAAAGAAGGTCTCTCAGATAACTGATCAGGTCCTCGAAAACCTTTATCAAGATCTCGCGGTCTAGGCGCGACCAATCCGTCTCCTCCATCCCCACCCCGAAAGACGCTGACGCGCTGTCTCCCAACGCTAAGCTCAGCAAACGGCGTTTCAGCAAGTCTATCTCCGGGCTTTTTTCGGCCCCGGTCTCGATGGGCAAGAAGCGTAAAGGGTGAACGCGCGAGCGTATCGTGGAAAGAAGCCGCTCGGGACTTGACGTGATCAGAACAAAAAAGGTGCTGCCCTCGGGCTCCTCGAGCGTTTTCAAAAGCGCGTTTTGCGCGTCTTCGTTCAGCCGCTCCGCGCCATCGATGACAAAAAGCTTCGCGCGGGCTTGAAAAGGCCTGAGGCCGGCCCTGGCGATAAGCTCCCTGACCGCTTCGATCTTGATGACCTTCGAATCTTTCTGGACCTCCAGGATGAAAAGATCGGGATGAGCCGCGCCGCTCACCTGACGGCATTGGACACAAACGTCACAGCCGCCCTCCAGGATCCCTTTTTCGCAAAAGAGAGATTTTGCCAGAACCAAAGCGGCCTCGCGTTGTCCCGACCGCGCGGGGCCCGCAAAAAGCAGCGCGTGAGGCAGCCGGCTTTTTTTCAGCGCGGACCCGAGATACTCTTTGACCTGCGGTTGGCGGTTCAAAAGCTCAAAGGACATCGCGTAAACTCTTCAAAATTTTTTGATGCACGGACGCGATCGGATCCTGAGGAGATACCCGGACCACCCTGAACCGCAGGGGCTCTTTCCTGGCTATCTTGAGATAACCGTTCCGGACCCGCGCGTGAAAAGCCCGGGCCTTTCTTTCCATGCGGTCGGAAGCGCCCCGGCGGCGTGCGCGCGCCAGTCCCGCGCCGAGCGGCAGATCAAGATACACGGTCCGCAAAGGACAGATCCCCCGCGTGGCGGCTTTTCCCAAGGAACGGATCCAACCGAGATCCACGCCGCCGCCGTACCCTTGATAAGCCACGGTCGCATCCAGCCACCGGTCGCACAGAACGATCTGTCCCTTTTTTAAACGAGGGATGATCGCCTCCTCGACCAATTGGGCGCGGGCCGCCATGTAAAGCAGTGTCTCCGCCACGGCCGACATGCGGCCGTGAGAGGGGTCCAACAACACCCGGCGGAGGGCATCGCCGATCCGCGTGCCGCCCGGTTCCCTCGTCCAAAAAACCGAACGGCCTTTTTGTTTCAGGTAACGGTGGAGAAGACGGATCTGCGTAGTTTTGCCGGACCCTTCATTGCCCTCGAACGTGATCAGACGTCCGCGCTTCATATTTTTCTCCAGGAAGTTTTCCCGTCGGGCAGATCCGTCAGGGCGATATCACGCGCCAGGAGATTCTCGCGGATCTCATCCGCCTTCTGAAAATCTTTCGCGCGTTTGGCGTCCTCACGCTCACGGATCAACCGCTCGAGTTCAGCCAAGGACACGGAGCTTTCACCCGCCCCCGAGGGGATCTCCAAGAGGAACCATTCAAATACCTTCCTAAGGAATTGACCGACCGCGACTTTTAGCGCAGGGTCCGCTGACTTTCTGGCCTCATGCATCGCCTCGTGCATGACGGCCATCGCCTGGGGAGTGTTGAAATCGTCATCCATCGCTTCCGTAAAACTGGCCTCAAAAGGCGCGACGAGGTTCTTCTTGGAAAGTGCGCCGGATTTAAGCGTTTTTAGCTCTTCGAAAAAAAACAGGAATTTCTCGCGAATCGATTTTTCCATCTGCATGCGGTCGGCGGAATAGTCCACCGGCGCCCGGTAATGAGACCCCAAAAACAAGAACTTGAGCCGTTCGGGGCCGTCGCGCATCTCGCTCACCGATTTTAGCGTCACAAAATTTTTCAGGGACTTCGACATCTTCTGGCCGCCCGTGGTCACCAGGCCATGGTGGAGCCAAAAACGCGCGAAAGGCTTCCCGGTGGCGGCCTGGCTTTGGGCGATCTCATTTTCATGATGGGGAAAAATGAGGTCACGCCCGCCGCCGTGGATGTCAAACTCCTCGCCGAGGTATGTCAGGCTCATCGCGGAACACTCGATATGCCAACCCGGCCGGCCGGGTCCCCAGGGACTCTCCCAGGACGGCTCGTCCTCCTTCGCTTTTTTCCACAACGCAAAATCCAGGGGATACCGCTTTTTCTCGTTCGGATCGATACGCACTCCCTCCATCATGGCTTCAAGCCGTTGGCCGGAAAGCTCCCCGTACGGCTTGAAACTTCTCACGTCAAAGTACACGTCCCCTTCGCTCACGTAGGCATATTTTTTTTCTATGAGCCGCTGGATCAGCGACTGCATCTCCGGGATATGGGCGGTCGCCAAGGGTTCGCGGGTGGGTTTTTGAACGCCGAGCGCCAAAAGCTCGCGCTCATACATCGCGTGAAACTCTTTTGAGACTTCGCCGACCTTTTGCTTCAAAGCACCGGGAACCGGGTCCGGCCCCAGAAGCGATCGGGCCTTTTCGATGATCT
>JACPXO010000074.1 GCA_016196505.1 Candidatus Omnitrophota bacterium | reverse complement strand
TTCGCAGAGAAGCGCGTACAGGAGTTTTTGATAACCGCGGTAGTACATTTTCTTTTCTTTCTTATGCCAAACCCTGAATTTAAGCTCCTTCACCCCACCCTCTTCTTCAAATTAAAGAGAATCACGAATTCTCCCTGGACCTTTTTCCCCGAAAAATGTTCAAGGACGCGGCTTGTTTTTTCCCTCACCACCTCCTCAAACTTCTTGGTGAGCTCCCGCGCGACTACAAGCTCGATGTCGCCCAAAGTCCCAAGGATATCGTCGAGCGTTTTGAGGAGACGGTGCGGTGACTCATAGAAGATAACGGTCCTGGTCTCTTCCTTTAATAAGAGAAGCTTCCGCCGGCGCGGGCCGGATTTCACCGGCATAAACCCTTCGAAAATAAAAGAATCCGTAGGCAGGCCAGAGGCCGAGAGCGCCGCTAAAAACGCCGAAGGACCCGGGATGGGCTCGACACGCACGCCGGCTCGAAGTGCCCCTTCGACCAAACGAAACCCCGGGTCCGCGATCCCGGGGGTCCCGGCATCGGAGACGAGGGCGATATTCGCTCCATTTTTTATTTTTTCCAAGATCTCGGGAGCGCGCTTTTTTTCGGAAAAATCGAAATAGCTTAAAGTCGATTTCCGGATCCCATAGTGATCCAAAAGGATCTTGGAATGCCGGGTATCCTCGCAGGCGATGAGATCGACGTTCTTTAAAATTTCGATCGCGCGGAAGGTGATATCCCCAAGATTCCCTATGGGGGTGGCGACGAGGTAAAGAATGCCCGAACTATTCAACGGTGACCGATTTGGCTAGATTACGCGGTTGATCAATGTCTTCCCCGAACTCCCGGGCGACGCAATAAGCGATGAGCTGGAGAGGGATGACGGTCACAAGCGGCGAGAAGATCTCCTCCACGCGCGGGACCTCGATGGAATAAAGCGGCTTCAACCTGTGAATTTCCTTGTCCCCCTCGGTCACGATAGGAATGAGAATGCCGCCGCGCGCTTTGATCTCCTGCATATTGGAGATCATTTTTTCATAGATCGAGGAGCGGGGCGCAAGACAGATCACCCAGGGATTTTCGTCGATGAGCGCGATAGGGCCATGCTTCATCTCACCGGCCGCGTACCCTTCGGCCGGGATGTAGGAGATCTCCTTGAGTTTAAGCGCTCCTTCCAGGGCGTTCGGGAAATTGATGCCGCGGCCCAAGTACATGAAAAAACCGTTCGGGGAGCGTTTTCGCTCATGGGACGCCTCCGAAAAATACTTCTCAAGCTGGGCGTGGTAGCGCCGGTTGAAATCGTGGGCATTGGACTCCCAATCTTTGGCGTCGCGCTTGTAGTCGTCGAGCACTTTCTGCATGAGCGACGGCACGCGAAAAAGCTCCTTCAAGAACCGACGGATAGATGCGCTCGGTAAGGTGCGGTAAATGCCAGCTAGGTAAAGAGCAAAAAGGTAAAAAATGGAAAGTTGGGCCGTGTAGGCCTTGGTGGAAGCCACGGCGATCTCGGGCCCCGCGTGCGTGTAAATGACGCCTTTGGCCTCGCGGGACATGGAACTGCCCAGGACGTTGCATATCGCCATCGTGAGAGCGCCTTTGGCCTTGGCCTCTCTCAAGCCCGCGAGCGTGTCGGCGGTCTCCCCGCTTTGCGAAACCGTGATCACGAGCGTCCCGGAGTCCACCTTGGGGTTCCGGTAACGGAACTCGGACGAGGTGTCCACGTTCACGGGGATACCGGCGATCGATTCCAGGATGTACTTCCCCGTGAGCCCGGCGTGATAGGCGGTGCCGCAAGCGATGATCGTGATCTTTTTTATTTTTTTAAACTCGGCGGGTGCGACTTTTAGCTCATCAAAGCGGATCACGGAGGCGTTCACGCGTTCGCGTAAAATCGCCGTCACGATCCCCGGCTGTTCAAAAATCTCTTTCAGCATGTAGTGGGGAAAACCCCCCTTCTTCGCCCGGGAAACATCCCAATCGATCGTCACCGGTTTCCGGTCTATCGGTTTCCCGGCGAGATCCGTGATCCGGACAGAATTTTTGGAAAGCACGATCATTTCGTGATTTTCAACGTAGATCACGCGCTTGGTGTGTTCAAGGAGCGCAGACACGTCGCTGGCGAGAAAATTCTCCTCCCGGCCCAGCCCCACGACGAGCGGACTGTCGAGTTTGGCCGCGACGATACGCCCGGGTTCGCGGGAAGAGATCACCGCGATGGCGTAAGTGCCGCGGATGCGCCGCAGCGCTTGCCGGACCGCCGTTTCAAGGTCTCCCCGGTAGTACTTGGCCACCAGGTGCACGACTACTTCCGTGTCGGTCTGGGACCTGAACCTCACCCCTTGTTTTTTAAGCGTTTCTTTAAGCTCCGAATAGTTTTCGATAATGCCGTTATGGACTACCGCGATCTCCCCCTCGTTATCCAAATGGGGATGGGCGTTGAGGGTGTTGGGAGTGCCGTGAGTCGCCCAACGCGTGTGCCCGATGGCCGTCGTCCCTTTAAGAGGATGAGACTTCAGGATCTCCTCGAGGTTCCTGATCTTGCCATGGGTTTTGCGAAAAAAAATGTGATGGGTGCCGTTTTGAACGGCCACGCCTGAGGAGTCATAGCCGCGGTACTCAAGCCGTTTCAACCCCTCAAGGATAAGCGACTGGGCCTCTTTCTTTCCCGTATAACCGAATATTCCACACATAGCGTTTTATTGTACCTTAAAAAGGTGGATTTTACATTAACGCGTACGGAGCGCTATCTGCTATAATTTTTTAATGAAGCTCATTAAGGCCCTGTTTCTTGTCCTCGGATTTTACATCCTCTATGTGACGGTGAAAGCCGTCGGCGTCGGCAATATCCTCTCCTACACGCTGGACCTTCGCTGGAAACTTCTCCCCATGTTTTTGGTGTACCCCTTGGTCTTCTTTTTTGACACCTTAGGTTGGGCGTACGCGTTCCCGAGGAGTTTAAGAAATAAGGCCTCGTTCCTCGAGCTCTACCGCACGCGGGTCGTGGGCGAAACCTTGAACGCCGTGATCCCGTGGGCCGCGTCCCTCGGCGGAGAACCCGTCAAAGCCGAACTTTTGAAAAGAAGGCAGGGGATCCCGCTCTCGGAGAGCTACGCGTCGATACTCATCGTGCACACGACTTTTTGGCTGTCCCTGAACCTATTCGTGATCCTAGGGATCTTTCTCACGTTCAAGACCCTGCCTTTGTCGCCTCTGCTCTGGCACAGCGTGCTTGTGTTCCTGTTCGGCCTGGGCCTCATAGCCATATTCCTCATCATCGGCCTTCACCTCGGGGTGTTCAGAAAAGTGCACCGCCTCGGGGAGACGCTCAAATGGTGGGGGGAAAAATCCTCGGAGAAACGGCACCGTTATCTCGAGCTTGACGAGCACATCAAAAAATTTTACAGCCGTAACCCCCGGCGGTTTTTCCTGTCCGTCGCCTTCAATTTCCTCGGCTGGCTTGCCGGGGTCCTGGAGGCCTACTGGATCATCAGCATCCTCGATATCCCGATAGGTTTCCGCGAGGCATGGCTCATCGAGGCGCTGATCCAGGTCTTGCGTATCGTGACGTTCTTCATCCCCTCGAGCATAGGCGCGCAGGAAGGCGGGATCGTTCTCTTATTTCTTCAGTTTGGATTCGAAAGTTCGGTGGGGCTCATGTTCGCCGTGATCCGGCGGCTCAGGGAAATCCTCTGGATCGCCTTGGGGCTTCTTCTGTGGCTATTCACGGAAGACAGGCCCGCCTTAAAGACGGACAAAACTTAAAATTTTCTTTTATCCACGATACGCCGGAGCTTCCGGCCGGTGCGCAGTATTCCCTGCGGATGAACTTTCACTTCCAACTCGAAAAACCCTTTCTCAAAATTTCTCCAGCCATCGCCGATTTCTCTCTTGAGCCCAGAAAAAATCTGTTCTCGGACTACCGACTCCACGGCTTGACCGTTAAGACACTCGACGTGAAGCTCAAGGAAATCCTTGTTGCCGTGTTTGTCGACGATCACTTGCCAATCCTGGGTGATGTCCCGCACTTCTTTGAAGACATTTTCAAACATCCAAGGGGCAATATTGCCCATGGCGGTGGCCATCCATTCGTCCACCCGGCCTTTGAGCTTCTCGATCCGCCTGCCTGCCAAAGGCCCGCCGGCTTTTTGGTGGGCCAGAAACCCGGATTCCATGGCCATGAAACGCGTGATATCTCCCGAGCGGTAACGCACGAGGGGCATGACGCGGCGATTTAAGGTGGTGTACACAAGCTCGCCGGTGCCGTTTTCATCCGGATGGATGATCTCAAAATAATTGTGCAGTTCATTGAGATGATAGCCGTTCTTCCGTCGGGACTCGATCCCGATCGCGCCGAACGCCTCTGTCTGGCCATAACTTAAAATGAAATCTGTTTTCCAGACTCCCTCGACAAAGCGCCGCGCGTCCTCGGTCAGGTTCTCTCCGCCCCCGAGTATGAGTTTCACGGGCCAGCTCCCCTTTTTTTGGGCGACTTCCGAGAGACGCACTATCCACGAGGGGTCCCCGACGATCACCGTGACCCCATAGTCCTTCAAACGGTCGTGAAATTCCTCCGGGTCCATGCGGCCGGCTTCCACATGGAAACAGCCGAGCGTTTCACAGGAGGCCTGAAGCACGGGGCCGGACACCCAAAAAGAATAATCGAACGCCGAGACCACGCGGTCCTCTTTTCTGATGCCGAGCGCCCACAAGCCCACCGCGCCCGAAAATCCGGCGTCTTGGATCTCATGCCGGGAAAAGTAAACACGCTTGGGTTTTCTCGACGTGGTTCCGGTCGTTTCATAGGCCGTGTCCGGCTTTCCGCAGACGAAATCCTCCGGGTTTTGACGTATATCCTCCGCGGTCGTGAAAAAATCCCCCAGATCCTCGGGACGCTTGAGTCGTCCAGGATCCAAATTCAGTTCATCGAACTTTTTCCGGTAAAACTTCGAGCGTTCGTAAACGTAGCGGACGGTTTTGCGGAAGTTATCCAGTTCTATTTGGTGGAGGGCCTTCGGCGGGATCTTTGAATAAAGCGATGACGCAAAAGGGAGCAAAACCTTGCGGATCACTTGCATTTTTTGATCAAAATATCCAAAAGCTCGACCGCCAGGTCCATCTCACTCTCGGTGATCCCGAAAGAAGGCGCGAGGGTGAACACGTTCTTGTAGTAACCGCCGACATCAAGAACCAGCCCGAAACGGCCTTGGGAGGTTTGTATATTCCCGCCGAGGCCCATCGCGAAAATACGGTCGGCCAGTTCCCGGTCCGGCGTGAATCCGTCGGGCTTGCAAAGCTCAAGCCGGAGCGCCAGCCCGAGGCCGTCGACGTTGCCGATGATCTTCTTGTGCTTTTTTTGCAGGCCTTTAAGCCGCGCGAGGAAGGCCTTGCCTTTTTGGGTGACCATTTTCCCATAGTCGGTCTCTTCGGTCATTTTCATCACCTCGAGCCCCACGGACGTCCCGAGCGTATTGGAGGAAAACGTGGAATGCGTCGAGCCCGCCGGAAAAACCTTTGGGTGGATGAGCGCTTCCCTGGCCCAAATCCCGGAGAGAGGGTTGAGACCGTTCGTAAGCGCCTTGCCGAAAACAAGGATGTCGGGCTTGGTGTTGAATTGAGCGAGCCCCCACAATTTCCCGGCCCGGTAAAATCCCATTTGTATCTCGTCGTCCACGAGGAGGATCTTGTAACGGTCGAGGACCTTTCTCAGATAAGGAAAGTACTCTTTTGGAGGGATCACATAGCCCCCGGTCCCCTGAACGGACTCCACGTAAAACGCGCCGTATTCCGATTCCTTGGCCTTCGAATCCCAGACGCCGTTGTACTCGGTCT
>JACPXO010000080.1 GCA_016196505.1 Candidatus Omnitrophota bacterium | reverse complement strand
TTCGGCGATGGCCTTTCTTTCCAACTCCCGGAAATAGGGCTCTCCATGCTTCTCGAAAATTTCCGGGATGCTCTCGGCTTGAGTTTTCTCGACGACCTGGTCCACGTCGATCAAGCGCGCTTTGAGTTTTTCGGCGAGGATTTTTCCGACGCTGGTTTTACCCGTGCCCATGAAACCCACGAGCACGATATTTTTAGAGGCCATTAAAATTCACGGACCTGCTTCAAGTAACCGTCGAAATTGCGCCGGGTTTCTTTCAGACTATCTCCCCCAAATTTTTCAAGAAGGCTTTTGGCAAGCTCGAAAGCCACCATCGCCTCGCCGACGACGCCGCAGGCCGGCACGGCCGTCACGTCGGACCGCTCCACCGTCGCCGATTCCCGGGCCTTGGACTCGATATGCACCGATCGAAGCGGGCTCATGAGCGTCGCGTAAGGTTTCGTCGCCGCCCTCAAAACGATGTTTTCGCCGTTCGAGACGCCTCCCTCCAGGCCGCCGGCGCGGTTGGTCTTCCGGTAAAAGCCCTTCTTTTTGTCATAAAAGATCTCATCGTGTACGTCGCGGCCGAGCCGCCGCGAAACCTGGAAGCCTAGCCCCACCTCGACGCCTTTCACCGCCTGGATGGACATGAGCGCCGCGCAGAGTTTTGCGCTCAGACGCCGGTCGTAATGCACAAAACTGCCCAGTCCCACCGGCACGCCGCGCGCGATCACCTCAAAAACCCCTCCGATAGTGTCTTTGGAATTTTTGGCCTCGTCCACACGCGTCATCATTTTTTTCTCCACGTGCTTATCCGCGCAGTGCATCGGTGAAGCTGACGACCGCCGCTTGATCTCCTCGAAACTCATGCCCTCCGTGTCCGCCGTGACACCCCCGATCGAAACGACGTGGCTGAGAATGTCGATGTTGAACTCGCTCAAAAAAATCTTGCTGATAGCGCCTACGGCCACGCGGGCGGCCGTCTCCCGGGCGCTGGCGCGCTCAAGGATGTCCCGCACGTCTCCGCGGCCATATTTCAGCACGCCCACAAGATCCGCGTGTCCGGGCCTCGGCCGCTTCACCACCGGCAATTCATGGATCTTGAAATCCTTATTGGCGATCATCAAGGCGATCGGCCCGCCGATCGTCTTGTCTCCCCGGATCCCAGAAAGGATCTCCACGCGGTCTTTTTCGATCGTCATGCGGCCGCCGCGGCCGTAACCCTCCTGGCGCCGCGCAAGTTCCCGGTCGATGCTTTCCGGTTTGACCCCAAGGCCGGCGACCATTCCCTCAAGTATCGCGACGAGACATTTCCCGTGAGATTCGCCGCTGGTTAAAAAACGTAACATGGGTACCTCCCAGATTGTTTACTGAGTTACGTGTAAATAATGAGACAATTTGGAAACTGCAAATTGGTTTGTATGCAAGGCGCGACGACGAAGGCGTGCCCTCTGCGACACGTCGAGGAGGAGCAACGCGGCAGACAAGCCAATTTGCGTTTCCCCTCCGGGGCTGGACGATTTTGGACTGCGACGGCGTCGCTCGTCGTCGCCATAGTTAACACTATGGCTCCTCCTCGTCTCCTTGTCTCGTTCCAAAATCGTCTCAGCCAAATGTCTCATTATTTACACGTAACTCAGTAGATCAAAAAACGGCTGTAGATTTGAACCACGTTCTTTCCCAAAAAAAAGTAGCTGACAGCCCCCAAAGCCAGATAAGGACCGAAAGGGATGCGCTCATCCCCGCGCCGAAGACGCAAATAAATACCCACGGCCGACCCCAAAAACGAAGAACAAAAAAGCGTCCATAAAACCCCGGGCCACCCCAACACCGCGCCGATCATGGCCAAAAGCTTCACATCCCCCCCGCCCATGGCCTCTTTTTTCAAGACCCATTCCGCGGCCGTGCCGGCCGCATACAAAATACCGCCTCCCAAAGCCACCCCCAGGAGAGAATGAAGCAGGCCCCCTTGCCAATGTTCCTGACCGTGAAGCCCCGGAAAAAACGCCGAGGCGATCACGCCGAGCGCTATTCCCGGCAGTGTGATCTCATCCGGGATGATCTGATGATCAAGATCGATGAGGGCCTGCGCCAGTAAGGCCAGCGTCATCGTCAGATAAACGATCCCCTGGACCGAGATCCCGTATTTCAAATAAAAAACGGTAAAAAGCGCGGCGGAAGAGACCTCGACCCAACCATAACGCGGAGAGATCGGCGCTTGGCAATCGCGACAGCGCCCTTTCAGATAAAGAATGCTCCACACCGGGACATTGTCATACCACCGGATGGGTTTCAGGCACTTCGGACAATGCGACGAGGGCGTGATCACGGACTCACCCCGCGGTATCCTCCAGATACACACGTTCAAGAAACTTCCCGCGATGGCGCCCAAAATCAAACTCATCAGAATTGGCATTGTTTCAACCGCTCCCACATCACGTCGCGGACCCCTTCCCCGCGGCCCGTCCACAGCTCGAAAGACAAAGCGCCCTGCGTGGCGAGCATCCCCAGGCCGTTGGCGCACTTGAGCCCCAAACGCCTCGCTTCTTTAAGAAAGCCCGTCTCAGATGGGGAATAAACCAGATCGTAAACTCCCGCCGGACCCGTCAGTTGTTTTAGATCGAACGGAAGCGGATCTTCCCGCTTCATTCCACAAGCCGTGGCGTTCACCACAAGATCGATCTTTTCGCCGCGCAAGGCCTGGGGCGACTCGATCGCGCGGATCTCAGTATCCGCAAAAAAATCGGCCAAATAATTTTTCAATCCTTCCGCCCGGTCCGGCGTCCGGTTATGGATAAAGATCTGGTCCGCGTGGGCCTTGGCCAAAGCAAAGACGACGCTTCGCGCGGCCCCGCCGGCGCCCAGTACCAGGGCGCTTTTGCCTTCCAAGGGGATGTTGAGCTCTTCTTTCAAGGCGGCCAAAAAACCGGGAACGTCCGTATTATAACCGTAGAGTTTGCCATGACGGTTCACGACGGTGTTCAGGGCGCCGATGCAACGGTCGATATCCTCGGGGATCTCATCCATGAAATTCACCGCCTCCTCTTTGAACGGGAGGGTGATATTCACCCCTTTGACCCCCAGCGACCGCACGGACTCAAAAGCCAGGCCCAACAAAGGGCGCTCCACCAAAAAAGCCAGGTACACGGCGTTGAGGTGAAGCCGGCTGAACGCCGCGTTGTGCATGAGCGGGGAAAGCGAGTGGTTCACGGGATTCCCCAGGACGCCGTAAAGTTCAGTGTTTGAGTTTATATTTTCGTGCATCGATACCCTTCCCTGATGTGCAACGGGCGGGCTGAAGTGGCCCGCCCCCAAAACGGCTCGTTTGTCAAAGCCAAGCTACACGCCATGCGCCGCGCGGTCTTTCCCCGAAAGTTTCGAACGGTGCAACATCTTATTGATCGCGTCAAGATACGCCTTCACGCTGGCCTCGATGACATCGGTGCTCAGACCCTGGCCGATCATGACCTCATCGGCGTCGCCTTGAATCTTGACCGTCACTTCGCCTTGCGCGTCTTTTCCGACAGTCACCGAGCGGATCTGATAATCCAACAGGCGCGGGCGGCGCTTGATCATCTTATCGATCATCCGATAGGCGGCATCCACCGGCCCGCTCCCGGTCCCGGTAGCGGTCAGCGTTTTGCCTTTGAATTTCAACCGCAGGGTGACCTTAGGATCTTTGCCGCTGGCGGTCAGAACGCTCAGATAACCCAAAGCGTAGATCCGCGGAGTAGTGACGATCTCCTTGTCGACCAGCGCCACGAGGTCATCGTCAAACACTTCCTTCTTCTTGTCGGCCAACGCCTTGAAACTGATGAAGACATGGTCCAGCTCTTTCTCCGTAAGCTTGTGGCCCAATTTTGCAAGCCGGTTTTCGAGCGCATGCCGTCCGGAATGCTTCCCGAGCACCAACTGCGTTTCTCCGAAACCCACGTCCTCAGGGCGCATGATCTCGTAGGTCTTTCTCAGTTTCAAAAGTCCGTCCTGATGGATCCCCGATTCGTGCGTAAAAGCGTTGCGACCCACCACGGCTTTGTTAGCTTGCACCAGCATCCCGGTCAGAGAGCTCACCAGACGGCTTGTCTTACAAATCTGGCTGCGCTCGATGTTTGTGAATTTGCCCCCGAAGATATCCTTGCGCGTGTCCAGCGCCATGACGATCTCCTCGAGCGCCGCGTTCCCGGCCCTTTCCCCGATGCCGTTCACGGTGCATTCGACCTGACGCGCGCCGAATTTAACGGCCGCCAGGGAATTGGCCACCGCCAGGCCCAGGTCGTTGTGGCAATGGACGCTCACGATCGCCTTTCCGATGTTGGGCACGTGGTCAAAGATACCCTTGATGAGGTTCCCGAATTCGAAAGGCGTGGTATACCCCACGGTATCGGGGATGTTCAAAACGGTAGCCCCCGCGTCAATGACCGACTCCAGGACCTGGTACAAAAAAAGCGGCTCCGTCCGCGAAGCGTCTTCCGGAGAAAACTCGACCTCCGCGACACGATCCCGGGCATACTGGACGGCCCAGGTCGCGATGCGGACGATCTCATCCTTGGCTTTATTGAGCTTGAACTTCCGGTGGATCTCGGAGGTCGCGATGAACACATGAAGCCGCGGCTTGGCCGCGGGTTTCAGGCAATCCAGCGCGATGTCCATGTCCTTTTGGACCGCCCGCGCCAAAGCGCAGATCGTGGGAGCTTTGACCTCACGGGCGATGCTTTTCACTGCCAGAGCGTCTCCCGGAGACGTGATGGGAAAGCCCGCCTCGATCACATCCACGCGGAGCTCCGCCAAGGCCTTGGCGATCTCAAGCTTGCCCTTTTGGTCGAGACTGGCGCCGGGGGATTGCTCACCGTCGCGCAGCGTCGTGTCAAAAATGTAAATTCTATTATTATCGTTCATGTTATCCATCCGGATCCTTCGTCAGCGCTTGGGCGCTTCCTCAGGATAAATTCGCGCGGCGGACTTGACGTCGCTTCGCGACGTAAGTCCTGCGCTCATTTAAAGCCATTTCATCATGCCGCGCAGTTTGGCGCCGGCCGTTTCAACCAAAATCTTGTCGTCGGCGCGGCGGAGTTTCTCGAATTTCGCCTTGTCCTTGTACGTCGCCAAAAACTCTTTGGCGAAACGGCCTGATTGGATCTCC
>JACPXO010000028.1 GCA_016196505.1 Candidatus Omnitrophota bacterium | reverse complement strand
GGCATGCGGGCCGGCGGGATCTTGCCGGCGATCGTCGGGACTTTTTACCTCGTGACGGGCGCGGTTCTATTCGCGCTGCCCCTTGGACTTTTGGCGGCGATCTATTTGAGCGAATACTCCAAGGACACCTGGCTTAACCGCGTCGTGCGGCTGGCCATCATCAACCTCGCCGGTGTCCCCTCGGTCGTTTTTGGGCTCTTTGGGCTGGCGCTTTTTGTCAGTTTCTTTAGGTTTGGAGCTTCCATTCTTTCGGGGTCGCTGACACTCGGTATCATGATCCTGCCCGTTATCATCACTTCCTCGAGGGAAGCGCTTGAGTCCGTGCCCAAGTCTTTCCGCGAGGTGAGTTTGTCGCTCGGCGCGACGAAGCTCCAAACGATCAAGTACGCGGTACTGCCTCACGCGCTCCCCGGGATCCTGACCGGGACCATTTTAGGCATCGGCCGCGCGGCGGGGGAAACCGCGCCGATCTTATTCACCGTAGCCGCTTTTTATCTGCCGCGGCTTCCCAAAAGCATTTTTGACCAGGCGATGGCGTTGCCTTATCACCTGTACGTTCTTTCGACCCAGGTGCCGAATGTGGAGTCCAAGATCCGTTACGGAACGGCTCTCGTGCTTTTGGCGATAGTCCTCGTGATGAACCTCATCGCCATCTCGATACGCTCGTATTTCAGGAGCCAGAAAAAATGGTAACGCCCGAGGTGAAGATCGAGCTAAAAGACCTCACGGTGAGTTTTGCGGGTAAAAAGTCGCTCGACCGGGTGAACCTGGACATCCGCACGCACGAGATCTTAAGCATCATCGGCCCGGCCAACTCCGGGAAAACCACTTTTTTAAAGACGCTCAATCGGTTGATCGATCTGGAGAAGAACGTCAGGGTCGAGGGGCGGATCCTCCTGGATGGCCGGGATATTTATCGCGAGGACCCCGTGCTTTTGAGGTGTAAGGTCGGGATCATTTTTGCGCTGCCGGTGCCGCTCCCGGTGACGGTTTTTGAGAATGTCGTCTACGGGGTCCGTCGCCAGGGCGTGAAAGACGCGCGGGAACTTTCACGGGTCGCGGAAAGATCACTCCGGGACGCTTACCTGTGGGATGAGATGAAAGATCGATTGCAGGAACAGGCCATGAAACTTTCCGGAGGCCAGCAGCAGCGTCTTTGTATCGCCAGGGCCCTGGCGGTGAACCCCGAGGTCATATTATTTGACGAACCCTGCTCGGCGCTAGACCCTATTTCCACCGCGAAGATCGAGGAAGCGATGCAAACCTTAAAGGATCACTACACGATCGTCCTCGTGACCAACAACACCAAGCAGGCCGCGCGCGTAGGGGACCGGACGGCTTTTTTTCTGATGGGCGAGCTCATCGAGATCGACTCGACGAGGAAGATCTTCACGACCCCCCGTGACCGGCGCACGGACGACTATATCTCAGGGAGATTCGGTTAACGCATGGGAAAACCGGTTATTTACACCCAGAACCTCAACTTGTACTACGGCGATTTTCAGGCGCTCGTGGATGTCGATCTTTCCGTCGCTCCAAAGAGCATCACCGCCATTATCGGCCCTTCCGGCTGTGGCAAGTCGACGCTCTTGAGGGTTTTTAACCGGATGAACGATCTCGTGGAGGGCGCCCGCGTGACCGGAGAGGTGATGCTGGACGACGAAAATATTTACGGGCCCGGCACCGATCTCCTGAAACTGAGGAAGAAAGTCGGGATGGTGTTCCAGCGGCCGAATCCTTTCCCGCTCTCGATCTTCGAAAACATCGTCTTTGGTCTAAGGATACACAATCTCTATCGCCGCGATAAGGACCTTTTGTACACGATCGCCAAAGAGAGTCTTCAGTCGGTGCTTTTGTGGGATGACTTGAAGAATAAGCTCGATCATCTGGCGACGAACCTGTCGCTTGAACAACAGCAAAAACTCTGCATCGCGCGGCTTCTGGTGGTGAAGCCGGAAGTGCTTTTGATGGACGAACCCTGCTCGGCGCTGGACCCGCAGTCCACCGCGCGCATCGAGGAACTGATGCAGGAGCTCAAGAAAAACTACACGATCATCATCGTGACGCACAATATGCAGCAGGCCGCCCGCGTGTCCGAGGAAGCCGGTTATATGCTGCTCGGAGAGCTCATCGAATTCGGGAAGACAAAAACCATTTTCACGGCTCCGAGGGACAAACGGACCGAGGATTACATTACCGGAAGATTGGGTTAGGCGTGGGTAAATTGCGCTTGAGGGGCCGGCCTTCGGGCGTTATACTTGAACCATCGTGAAGGAGCGAGGCGATCTATGGAAAGACATTTTGACGAAGAACTTAAGAACCTAAAGCAAAAACTGCTCCAAATGGCGGATACCGCTCAAGGGATGATAGGCCTCGCGGTGAGGGCGCTCACCGAGCGCAAAGAGCCCCTCGCCGGCGAAGTGTTCGCGCTCGAGGAAAAGGTGAACGCCGCCGAGATCGAAATTGAAGAGGAGGTGTTGCGGCTTTTGGCGGTGCGCCAGCCGGCCGCCAGAGACCTACGGCTTTTGACCGCCATTCTCAAGATCAACAACGACCTGGAGCGCGTCGCCGACCAGGCGGAGAATATCGCGGAGATCGCGGTGCTTCTTTTAAAAGAACCGCCGCTTAAACCGGTCATTGATATCCCGAAGATGGCCGCGCTTTCCCAGCGCATGATCAAGAACGGCATTGACGCCTTCGTCAAGCATGATGCTTCCTTAGCGAAGGCCGTCTGCGAGGATGACGACGCGGTGGACCGTATCAACGATCAGCGCTTCAGGGAGCTTTTGACCACTATGATCGCCGATCCCAAAAGCGTCACGCGCGCGGTGGACCTGATCTTGGTGGGCCGGAATCTAGAGCGGATCGCCGATCACGCGACCAACATCAGCGAGGATGTGATCTTTATCGAAGAGGGCAAGAACATCAAACATCATCTCCAGGAAAAACCGGAGGCATCCTCATAACATTATGACGCCCGAGGACCGGTCTCTAACGCCTCACGCGTGCGTCCTGGCCAGCGGCGGCATCGAAAGCTCGGTGCTTTTGGCGGACGCGTTGGGACGCTACGAGAGCGTCACCCCGCTTTATATCCGCAACCACCTTCGCTGGGAAGAAGCTGAGCTTTTCTGGCTTAAAAACTTCTGCCGGGGGCTCAAATCTCCCAAATTAAAACCCTTGAAGGTTCTCGAGCTCACCATGAAGGACATCTACGAAAGCCATTGGAGCGTCACCGGCGTTAAAGTTCCTGGCGTCAAGTCACGCGATGAGTCCGTGTATCTGCCGGGACGAAACATCATTTTTCTGTCCAAGGCCGCGTGCTTGGCGGCGATCTATAAGATCCCCTTCATTGAGATCGGGGTTTTAAAGGGGAACCCTTTCAGCGACAGCTCGAAGATTTTTTTTAAGAAGATGTCTCAGGTCTTGTCTCTGGGCTTGAGTTTTGAGATGGAGGTCAAAGCGCCTTTTCAGAACATGAAAAAGGACGAGGTGATACTCCTCGGGAGGAAACTTCCGCTCGAATCCACTTTTTCCTGCATCAACCCCAAGGGGTATGAGCATTGCGGGGATTGCAACAAGTGCACCGAGCGAAAAAAAGCGTTTTTCGCGGTGGGCGTCTTCGACAGAACGAAATACAAAAAGTCAGGGATCTAGCAGAAAGCTTCTTTCAGCCGCTCCGCATCGGCCGTCACGCGGCTATTGAAATCCTGGTTCACCAAAGGCCCTTCCTTCAAAGCGGGTACCTGTTCCTCATAGGTCGCCAGATTCGGGTTTTGGTAAATGACCCCGAGAGGGATCTTGTCGCCCCATTCGAGCGCTTTCGAGAAAGCCCACTGACGGTCGTTCGGGCGGTAGTCGCCGGATTCCTCGATCTTATAGACTCTCTGTTTGTACCATTGATAGGTGTTGACCTTATTGAAGGTGACGCATGGCTGAAGCACATCGATCAGCGAGTAGCCCTTGTGTTGCATGGCCTTGACCATGATGTCGGTCATGTGCCTGGGATCGCCGGAGCTTGTTCTTGCGATAAACGTAGCGCCGCCAGAAACGCCCATGGCGATCGGGTTTAGGGCGTACTCGAGGGACCCGTCCGGAGAGGTGCTTGTGATGAAACCGCGGTCACTGGTCGGGGAGAACTGCCCCTTCGTGAG
>JACPXO010000067.1 GCA_016196505.1 Candidatus Omnitrophota bacterium | reverse complement strand
GGGCGATCGAAGCGGGAGTGCGCGTGATCGACTTTGGGGTGGGGGATCCCGATTTTTCCACCCCCGACTTTGTGATCCGCTCCATGACGAAACATATTCAGAGCGACGGCACGCATCATTATCCGCTTGACCGCGGAAACGCCGTTTTCAGACGCACGATCGCTGAGTGGGCTAAGGCGCGCTTTGGGACGGTTTTCGATCCGGACACCGAGGTGCTGCCGCTCATCGGGTCAAAGGAAGGGATTGCCCATTTTCCTTTAGCGTTCATCAACCCGGGGGATGTCGCTCTCGTGCCGGACCCCTGCTACCCACCTTATCGCAGTGGGACCCAGTTCGCTGGTGGCGAGGTTTATGACCTCCCTTTGAGCGAAGAAAAAGGGTTTTTGCCGGATCTTGAGGCGGTGCCCGGCGACGTTTTAAAAAAAACAAAACTGATCACCGTGAATTATCCGAACAACCCCACCGGGGCCGCGGCCCCGAGATCTTTTTACGAGGGGCTCGTCGCCTGGGCTTTGAAGAACCGCGTGTTCATTGTTTCCGATATGGCCTACAGCGAGGTGTATTTGGAAAAAGCTAAACCTTTGAGTATTTTTGAAATTCCCGGCGCCAAAGACATCGCCGTCGAATTTCACTCGCTTTCAAAAACCTGCAATATGACCGGCTGGCGCGTGGGTTTTGCCCTCGGACCTCGTCCGGCGATCGAGGCGCTTTTAAAGGTGAAGTCGAACGTGGATTCCGGGGTGTTCACGGCGATCCAACTCACGGCTGCGGATGCCCTCAAAAAAAGCTTCGCGTTCTCCAAAAAGAATAACGGGATCTACCGCAGACGGCGGGATCTCCTGGTTTCAGGACTGCAAAAAATGGGTTTTCCCGTCAAACCCAATCCGGCGACTTTCTATGTTTTTACGCAGCTACCCGAGGGCCGGAAAGACTCGACGCAATTTTGTAAGACCTTGCTTGAAAAAGCCGGGATCGTCGCGGCTCCGGGGGTCGGGTTTGGGCCGGCCGCGGAGGGGTACATTCGTTTCGCCCTGACGGTCGATGAGCGGGGGATACGCGAGGCGCTCAGGCGTCTGCGGAAAGGGTTTTGATGGCGATCGTTTATCTGGGCGTAGGATCCAATGTCGGAGATAGGGCCGCTAACATTGAAAAGGCGCTGACGCTCATCAAATCTCACCCGGAGATGGAGGTGGCCGCTGTTTCCGAGCTTATCGAAACCGACCCCGAAGGAGGCCCGCCTCAGGACCGTTTTCTCAACGGAGCGGTCAAGATCAAAACGGATCTTTTGCCGGTAGAGCTTCTGTCACAGCTCAAGATCATCGAAAGACGGCTTGGACGGGTCAAGGCCGAGTCCAACGGCCCCAGGACCATGGACCTGGACATCCTTTTTTATGACGACGTGGTGATCGAGGGAAAAAATCTAGTGATCCCGCACCCCCGCGCGGCGTTACGATCTTTTGTCCTGAAGCCCTTGGCCCAGATCGCGCCTGATCTCGTGCATCCTCGTCTTCAGCAAACTATCAAGGATCTGTGTGAGAAAGTTTTGCAAACCCAAGGCGCTTGAAAGTTTTGTGCGGGGGCTTAAAGCCCGCCGCAAGACCATCGGTTTTGTTCCGACCATGGGGTTCCTGCATGAGGGGCATTTGGCGCTCGTGCGCCGGGCCCAAAAAGAGAACGACGCCGTGGTGGTCAGCATTTTTGTAAACCCTCTGCAATTCGGCCCGAAAGAGGATTACCGGCGTTACCCGAGGGATCTGCGGAGGGACGAAGCGATCTTGAGGAAAGCCGGCGTTGACTGTCTTTTCGCGCCGGAGGTGAAGGCGCTTTATCCGGGTTCTTTTCAGACCGAGGTCAGGGTTAGGCGTCTGAGCACGCCTTTATGCGGCAAAAGCCGGCCCGGGCATTTTGCGGGCGTGGCCACGGTGGTGCTGAAGCTCCTGCATCTGGTGGCGCCCGGCAGGATCTATCTCGGCCAGAAAGACTATCAGCAATTCAAGGTGATCGAACGCCTGACAGCTGATCTGAACCTGCCTGTGAAGGTCAGGATGTGTCCGATCATCCGTGAATCTGACGGACTGGCGATGAGTTCGCGCAACGTAACCCTCGAGGCCCCGGCGAGGCGGGAAGCGCGCGTTCTTTACCAGGCGCTGTTAAAAACGGGATCGCTGATCCGGGGCGGCGAACGAGACGCCCGGCGGGTCCAAAAAGCCCTCGAGACCGCGCTTAAGGCCGCGCACGGCGCCCGGGTCGATTATGCCGAGCTTGTGGATGCCGAGACGCTCTTACCTGTGGTAAAATTAAGGCAGGGTTCACGGGTCTTAGCCGCGGTCGCTGTGTATTTTGACAAGACAAGACTGATCGATAACTTACTCATCAGGGTATAAAAATCTATGATACGGGTCATGATGAAGTCCAAGATCCATGGAGCCACGGTGACCGAGGCCAATCTCAGATACACCGGCTCGATCACCATTGACAAAAATCTCCTGGCGGCTGCCAATATCCTGCCGTTTGAGCGCGTGCAGATCGTCAATCTCCACAACGGCTCGCGCGTGGAAACCTATGTGCTCGAGGGTCGCGCGGGGTCGGGAACGATCTGTATGAACGGGGCGGCCGCGCGTTGGGCGGAGGTCGGCGACAGGGTTATCATTATTTCTTACGCGCTCCTGACCGGCGCGGAGATCCGGCGCCACCAGCCGCGTTTGATCTTCTTGGACGATAAAAACAGGGCTAAAAAAGGTGATTAAAGTAGGGTTGATCGGGTGCGGCACCATCGGCAATGAACTCGCGGCGGCTTGCCAAAAGCGTTTTGTCAACGAGGTGACGCTTGAAGCCATCGCCGACGCCGACGTCGCCAAGGCGCGCAAGCTCCAGCTGAAACTTCATCCGAGACCCAAGATCCTTCCCGTCGAGGCGCTGATCGAGCGTTGTGACCTCGTCATCGAGGCGGCCTCCAAACAGGCGGCCTATGAGATCGTTAAAAAAGCGCTTTCCCTAGGCAAAGACGTGATGGTCATGAGCGTAGGGGGTATTTTAAGCAAGGAAAAGGAGATCTTTAAGCTGGCGCGCACCCACCGGTGCTGTCTCTATCTTCCCAGCGGCGGGGTCGTCGGGATCGACGGCTTGAAAGCGGCCCGGATCGGGAAAATATACCGCGTGATGTTGACGACGCGAAAGCCCCCTCAGGGGTTTGAAGACGCCCCTTACGTCTTGAAGCACAAGATCCGTCTCAAGAACTTAAAGCAGGAAAAAGTTTTATTTGAAGGGAACGCCTCGGAGGCGGTCAAGGG
>JACPXO010000060.1 GCA_016196505.1 Candidatus Omnitrophota bacterium | reverse complement strand
GCTCCGGTCGTCGCTAAAATATTTGTAAGATTCGCTGATCAGAGTATTCTCATAACCGGCGCTGCCTGCGTCTTTTTTCACGACACCGGTGATGTGGGTATGCGCGCCGCCACTAGCGTCCAAAGAGGTCGAGGTCCTGAAAAGGTACCCTTTGCCTACAAATTCGGCGAGCGCGCCGAACTCCTGCTCCAGGTCAAAGCCAGGATCCACGATGACCTGATTGGTGGCATTGGTGGGGTTGCTTAAATTGGGGGCCGTGTTGTAGTGGCTGTAGGAAATTTCTTTTTCGCTTCTAAATTGTTTGTCTCCCTCGGAAAAGCTGAGATTCTTGAAACTAAAGTTCGCGTCCCACGGGTTGGCGTCCCCCGGAGGAGAGGCCGCATCATTCCTCCAGACCATCCGGACCGTGTGGGGACCCGCCGTGAGCTGTCTCAAGACGATCTCTGAGGCCTGCCAGTTATTGGCATCAGCTTTGACATTGAATATCCCCTTGCTTTGGCCGTCGACAAAAACCTCGATCTTGAAATTTGCGTAGCTTGGAGAAAGGTTCCCAGCGTTTTTGGCGTCAAAATTTAAGATCAAATTTCCCGCGGCTGTGGTCACCGTATAGTCCAGCGTCTGGTCCTGCCAATAGGTGGTCAGAGACCCGTCAGTGGCATTGACATCCCAAACACCGCCGTTAGCTATAGTTCGCATGTCTCTAACAGCGTCCAGGGTCGTGGGCGCGCCGGTGATGGGCGTCACGACGCCGTCTGTCCCCTCAAGCGTGCTTACCAAAAAGCTAAAGTTAGACGCATATATCGAGGATGGCACACGCTCTAGTTTCAAATCGCTGTGAATTGTGCCATTGGCCTCGACATAATCTAGGCCGTCATAATACGTAACCGGCCCACCGGTCCATTTTCCAAGCACGTAAGGTCTGGCGTAGTCGTAATCGGTCCCGCCGTGGGTTGTTGGGCCTTGTTCGTCACCCTTATACTCAAGGAAAAGCCCCCGCAAAGCAGGATCACTGCCCTGGTAGACGCGCCGCACATTCCCGTCGCCAAGCACTGTCCAGCGCCAGATGTTGGAGAAATTGGCGTACTGGGTGAAAAGGGTTTCCCCTTCGTCGGCGCTCATCGCCCATAAGACGTGGTCTTTATTTTGAAGGGTGTCGCGCACGACAACTTTAAAGTAGTTTTTTTGCTCGGCCCCCACCGTCGTGGTGACACCCGTGATCGTGGCCCTCGCGATTTCCGTGTACGTGACCTGGCCCAGGGCGTCGATCGCGCGCGCCATGAATCTCAGTTGAGTTTTGTCACCGCCGACATATTCCACGCGATTCCCGTCGCCGGCAGGATGGCTCAAGATATTCCCGGAGCCGTCAACCTGGATCGGCTCATCGACGGCGGCACTGCTCAGTTCATCCAGAATGTCCTGAGTCCAGCTGTAAAACTCTGGCATGCTGACCTCGTTCCCGAGCGCATCGAGCGCTTCTTTGTATTGAAGCACACCGTTCGGGTCACGCTGATAGTTCACGGTGTAGGTTTGCGTGACGTTGTCCGAACCCGTGCGCTCGAGGGTTTCGTGGTCGGTCTCATAGCGGGTCTTGAGAGGGTCCGTGCTGTCCGCGTAGCTTCGATAGGTATAAGTGCTGCTCTCAATGGACCGGATGGTCTGCGGCGCTGCGGGGTCGCTCGGGTTGAGATAGGTGGTGGTCACCGACGATTTGAGCAAGCTCACCGGAACGTTCGCGTCCGTGGGAGCGCCGGTGGCGGTGATATTGTAAGTATTGAGCGTGGTCGTAAGGATACGATTGGGGGCGTTCGCGGGGGCTTGGGCGTTGTAAACCCCGTAATAATCCGTCGTGAGAACCGACCGGAGCACTTTCACCGCCGAACCCGGGACCGTCGCGTAGGTATTTTCGACGATGCTTGTCTTGTTCACGACGCGGTTGGCGCCCACGCCTGTCGCGTACTCGGTGACCTGTCTCAAGAGATTGCTCAAGCCATCGTAAGATTCTTCGAGGATGGTCTGATCAGAAACCGAGGCGATCTTGATCTTGTAGGTCGCGCCGCCGGCCTGGATCTGGATAAAGCCAGCGCCGATCGCCGCGATGAGGTTGTCAAACCAGGAATTGACCGCCGGGAAAAGCCCCGCCCCGTCGCTTAAACTTGAGGAGTGAATAGCCGCAGCCGTGCCACTCTCAAAGAAATCAAAACCATTGTTCGTGAGAAGCTCTCTTAAATTGAACGCGAGGGCCTTCTCTTCCGTAAGCGCGTAAGTCGTCGTTGTCCGGCCAAGCCGCGCGTCCCTCACGGCGTCGACGGCGACCGCCGGCGTCGGGTCTATCGTCGCGTCCGTCATGATCTGGCCGTCCACGCGGAAACGGGTCGAAGCCGCGGACAGCGTGATCGCCCCCGGGCTCAAAGCGCGGGTCACCACATCCACATAAGCGTATTCCGTCCCTCCCTGCCATACATAGGTGATGTCACTCACCGTCTGGGACGCGTGATCCAGATCCAAAGCCGTGACAGTGCCGGAAGCGCTCGGGGGATATTCCAATTTCTCGGAATGGATGAGCCGGTCATCGCCGTCGTAACCCATGTTCCTCATTTCCACGTGATAAGTATTGTCCCCCGACCTGTCCGTGCCGTCCTCGTCGTAACGATTCAAATTGTCGTCGATCTCCACCATGTTGTACCGGTGGAACGCATAATAATTCGAATAGCCGTCCGTGAATCCGCTCTCGTGGAATTCGGTCACCTGGTCCTCGGCCCCGTACACGAAATCACGGCGAATGGAAAGACTGGGCTGGGCCGCAAGCCACGTGGCGTCGGTCAGTAAAGCATCCAAACCGTTGGATAGCGCGCTTTGGTTACCGCTTAAGACCACCACTTGGTTCAGCACGTCCCCGCCGCTGGCCTCGGAAGCACGAACCCATTGGGTGGCGTCCGTGGAATTTTTCTCCCCGTAGTAATAAAAAGTGGTTTGGGAGGGCAGGTTGGTTTGCGTTTGAGAATCCTGAGAATAAGCCACGACATAATTCAAGATCTC
>JACPXO010000064.1 GCA_016196505.1 Candidatus Omnitrophota bacterium | reverse complement strand
GCGTAGTTTCTTTTGACACCTCTAATTCCCTGCCCTATAATTACTTACTGAGTTACGTGTGAGTTATAAGAAACTTTGACCGAGACGATTTTGGAACGAGACAAGAAGTGAGGAGGAGACATAGTGATAACTACGTCGACGACGAACGACGCAGTCGCAGTCCAAAATCGTCCGGTCCCTGCGGGGAAGGCCGGATTTTGCCGTCTACGGCGTTGCGCCTCCTCGGCATAGTCAAGACTATGCCTCGTCGTTGCGCCTTGTATACGGCCAAATCCGGCACTTCCAAAGTTCTTATAACTCACACGTAACTCAGTGGACAAAGAAGGGTGGAGGTCTGCCTTGACGGAGCCGTTGGTCAGAAAAACGCGCATTGCGGTCGTCGATGACGAGAAGATGCTCTTGAACGTCTTCTCGTCGCTTTTAAAAAAATCGGCGTACCGGGCTGATTTTTTCTCGACTCCCGAGAAGGCGATCCGTGCGATCACCGAGAGTCCGGGGCGGTATCAGCTGGTCATTTCGGATGTGCGCATGCCGGGGATGAGCGGCATTGAATTCGCCAAAAAGGTGAGGTTTCTCCTGCCGAACATCCCCATTATTTTCATGGCCGGCGACCTTTCCGATGAGGTCAAAAGCGAGGCGGAGGCACTCGGTAAAGTCATTTGCCTCGAAAAGCCGTTCCCTTTGGAGCAAACGCTGAAAGAGACCATCCCGAAGTTTTTGACGGGTCAATTAACCAAGTTTTCCTAGAACTATGGAAAAAGCAAGCGAGTACCTGGGTTTATTCATCACTTTTTTGATGGCGGCCGGCATCGCGGGGATCATCCTCCTTTTGAATGCCGCCCTCGGGCCCAAGAATAAATCTTCCGAATCCAAGTCCGACCCTTTCGAATGCGGCGTGACCCAGATTTCCAGCGCTACGGGGCACTTCGGCGTCAAGTTTTACCTTCTCGCGATGCTTTTTATTCTTTTTGACGTCGAGATCGTGTGGCTTTTCCCGTGGGCGGTGATCTTGAAGGACCTGCGCTGGATCGGGATCCTTGAGATGTTCTCATTTTTGGCCGTGCTGGTCGTGGGTTTCACCTATGCCTGGAAGAAAGGGGCACTGGAATGGGAAAAGTAGCCCCACCACCTTCTTTGCGCCTTTTAGGCGCGACGCGCTTTAGCGCGTCGAGGCGCGTGACAAGGAGAGACTATGTTTGAAAAGATCATCGGGGGCGTCTCAAAAGAAGGTGGTGGGGTAGCCGAAGGCGCGGTCCGCCTCGACAAGTTCAACTTCATGACCACCAGTCTCAACGACGCGATCGGCTGGGCGAGAAAATTCTCCCTGTTCCAGTACCCGTTCGTCACGGCCTGCTGCGGCATGGAGTACATGGCGACGGCCTGTTCCCACTATGACGTGGACCGTTTCGGGGCCGGTTTCCCGCGTTTTTCTCCGCGGCAGTCGGACGTGCTCTTTGTGGTCGGGACCATCAGCCACAAAATGGCGCCGGTCCTGAAAAAAGTCTACGAGCAGATGTGCGAGCCCAAGTGGGTGGTCGCGTTCGGCGTTTGCACGTGCACCGGCGGATTTTATGACAACTACGCGACGGTGATGGGAATAGACACGGTGATCCCCGTCGACGTTTATATCCCCGGTTGCCCGCCGCGTCCCGAGAACGTGTTGGACGGACTCATAAAACTTCAGCAAAAGATCCAAGCTCAAAAACAGGAAGTCTAAAAGCGATGGCGGATCCGCTCCTAGCCGAAAAAGTAAGGTCCAAATTCCCGAATGTCGTGATCGACGCCGGCGCCTTGGGCGGCGAGCCGAGAGTGACGGTCAGGAAAGAAGGGATTTTGGGGCTCATGGCCGCGCTCAAGAACGACGCGGACTTCCGTTTCAACGTGCTCATGGACCTGACCGCCGTTGATTATCTTTTTTGGGAGGAAAAAGAGTTCCGTTTTGAAGTGGTTTACAATTTGTATTCTTTGAGCCGAAATCACAGGATTTTTGTGAAGGTCCTCGTCCCGGAGAACGACGCCGCGATCGATTCGGTTACCTCGCTTTGGCCGGCCGCCAACTGGTATGAACGCGAGGTGTGGGATATGTTCGGCATTCGTTTTAAGGACCATCCCAACCTCAAGCGTATCCTGATGTACGAAGAGTTCGAAGGCCATCCTTTAAGGAAAGATTATCCGTACAACAAAAGACAGCCGCTTGTAGGGCCCGCGAAGGTTTTTCTGCTCGCCTTTCTTTTTTTCATCACCGGCTACTGTTCATTGTCGACCGCCGAGGCGGCCCGTGACCAGGCCGTTTTGGTCCCAGAGAAAGACGCGTCGCTTCTCGTGAGCCGCGGCGTGGCGTATGCCCAAAAGGGGGAATGGGACGCAGCCATCGCCGATCTTAAAAAAGCCCTTGAGCTTGACCCGGGGAAGCCCGAGACCTACGTGGATTTGGCGCTGGCCTACGAAGAGAAAAAGGATTTCGGATCGGCCGTGACCTATGCCGATCAGGCCGTGAAGCTGGCTCCCAAGAAGGCGAGCGGTTACCTGGCGCTCGGCCTCGCGCATGAGGGGCTCAAGGATTTTGAGAGCGCCGCGCGCGTGTACCGCCAGGGGCAACAAGCGGACCCCAAGAACGCGAACCTTTGTCTGACGCTCGGCAATCTCTACGGCAAGCAAAAGCGTTTTGATGAGGCGATCGTGGCTTACGAACGGGCCGTCGAGATCAACCCCAAGGAAACTTTCGCTTATTCAAACCTCGCTTATATTTTGCAAACCAAGGGAGACCTTGACAAAGCCCTGGGATACCTGACGCGCGCCGTTCAGATGGATCCCAAGGATGCCGTTGGTTGGTACGACCTGGGGTCGTTCTACGCGGGTCAGGGGAAACTGGATAAGGCGATCGAGACCTTTGAAAAAAGTTTGTCGCTTGACCCGAAGTATTACAAAGCCGCCCTGAGTCTGGCGATGGCCTACGAGAAAAACCGGGATCTTGAAAAATCCTCGGAGTATTACGTAAAAGCCATGTCGCTCACGGATGATCCGAGACTGAAAGAAGCTATCTTGAGGCAGATCACCCGTTCCGGGGAATAAACGAGAAAGATCCTCTAGAGATTTTTTGTGGGTAAACCCGTACAACCGAACGTAAAACCTACCGAGACG
>JACPXO010000065.1 GCA_016196505.1 Candidatus Omnitrophota bacterium | reverse complement strand
TCGCTGTGGGCGCGGAATACGGGCACGCGCACGGTCGTGGCGGCGATCTTGATCCGGTCATCGTGAAAGATCTTTTTGGTTTCGTGGATCATCTTGAGCTCTTCCTCGTTGTACCCTTCATCCTGGATGGCGCTATTGTGCGAGAAAAGATTGAAGGCGATCTGGTGAGGGAACACCTCTTTTTTCGCGGGACGCCCTTCCAACACATCCCGGGATTGGGTCTCAAGCTCCCTCATGGCCTTTGCCCCCGCTCCCGAGGCGGCCTGGTAGGTCGACACGAGAATGCGCTTGACGCAGTTGACCCGATGAATCGGGTACACGGGCACGAGCATAATGATCGTGGAGCAGTTGGGATTGGCGATGATGCCTTTGTTCTTTTTTATGTCCCCGGCGTTTATCTCGGGAATGACCAGAGGGACTTTGGGATCCATCCGGAAAGCGCTGGTGTTGTCGATGACCATGGCCCCCGCTTTCACGGCGAGCGGCGCGAATTTTTTTGAAATAGACCCCCCGGCGCTGGCCAGGACTATATCCACCCCCGCGAAAGAATTTTCTTTCAATTCCTCAACGGCGATTTCCTGCCCTTTGAAGCGGTATTTTTTCCCGGCCGAGCGGTGCGAAGCCAAAAGCTTCAAGCCATCCACCGGAAAGCGGCGCTCCTCGAGGATCTTAAGTATCTCCTCACCCACGGCCCCGGTCGCACCCATGATCGCGATGTTGTATCTTGATTTTTTCTTCATCCCTTAAACCCTTTCAACGACCAGATCTCCGACTTCTTTTGTGCCATAACCCATTTTGCCGGCGGCCAGCGACTTCAATTTATTCTGCGTCACGTCCATGACGGCGCTTTCGATGCGCGCGGCCGCTTTTTCCTCGCCCAGATGCTCGAGCATCATGCCGCCCGCGCAGATCGCGGCCAGGGGGTTGATCACGTTCTGACCGGTGTATTTGGGCGCTGAGCCGCCGATCGGCTCGAACATCGAAACCCCTTTGGGGTTCAAGTTGCCTCCGGCCGCGATGCCCATGCCACCCTGGATCATAGCGCCCAGGTCCGTGATAATGTCCCCGAACATGTTGTCCGTGACGATGACGTCGAACCACTCGGGGTTTTTCACCATCCACATGCAGGTCGCGTCCACGTGCGCGTAGTCCGTCTTGATGTCCGGGTATTCCTTCGCTACCTCATTGAACACGCGCCACCAGAGGTCGTGCGCGTAGGTGAGGACGTTCGTTTTCGCGCAAAGCGTCAGTTTCTTTCTTTTATTCCTCCGGCGGGTCGTCTCAAACGCGTAGCGGACACAGCGTTCGACGCCCGGGCGGGTGTTCCGGGAAACTTGGAGCGCCACCTCGTTCTTTTTGCCTTTATTCAAAAACTTCCCCTCGCCGACATAAAGCCCCTCGTTATTTTCGCGCACGACGACAAAGTCGATGTCCTCGGGCCCTTTGTCGCGGAGCGGCGTCCAGACGCCGGGATAAAGTTTGACGGGGCGCAAATTGATGTACTGCTCCAAAGCAAAGCGGATCTTAAGGAGCAGACCCTTTTCCAAAATGCCGGGCTTCACGTCCGGATGCCCGACGGCGCCCAAAAGGATCGCGTCGAACTTTTTGAGCCCCTGGACTTCCTTGTCCGTCAAAACCTTGCCCGTTTTTAAATACCGGTCCCCGCCGTAATCAAAATGCTCAAGGTCGAGCCAAAACCCGTTCTTCTTAGAAGCCGCCTCCAAAACTTTCAGGGCCTCCGCGATGACCTCCGGGCCGGTGCCGTCCCCGGGGATCACGGCTATTTTGTATTTTTTCCCTGTTTTGGTCGCTTTATTCAATGGCATGCACCATTCCTTTCGTCGGACTGGAAGCGTTGGCGTGTTTTTTCTTCTCGATCCTCCCGGCCTCGTACGCCAGAGCGCCGGCCCTCACGGCGAGTTTCATCGCCTCAGCCATCTTGACCGGATCCTTGGCGCCCGCGATGGCTGTATTCATCAAAACGCCGTCCGCGCCGAGTTCCATGGCAATGGCCGCGTCGGAGGCGACCCCCACTCCCGCGTCCACGATCACCGGGACTTTCACTTTTTCAAGGATAAGCTCAATGTTCAAGCGGTTGAGAATGCCCTGGCCGGACCCGATGGGAGCCGCCAGCGGCATGACACACGCCGCGCCGGCATCCTCCAGGCGCCTGGCCATGATCGGGTCATCCGTGGTGTAAGGCATGACGATAAAGTCATCCTTCACGAGTTCGTGGGTGGCTTCAAGAAGCGCCACGTTGTCCGGCATCAACGTTTGCTCGTCGCCGATCACCTCAAGCTTCACAAGATTGGAAAGCCCCGCCGCCCGTCCGAGCCGCGCGGCCCGCACCGCTTCTTCTTTCGAATAACAACCCGCCGTGTTCGGCAAAAGGATGTATTTTTTTGGGTCCACGAAATCCAGGAGCGACTCTTTAGTCCTGTCCAAATTCACGCGCCGGACCGCCACCGTCACCATGTCGGCGCCGGAGGCCTCGAGCGCCCTTGCCATAAGGTCAAAGGTCGCGTACTTGCCTGTCCCGACAATGAGGCGTGACTTCAACTCGTACGTTCCGATCTTCAAAACGCTGTTTCTCACGGGGCTTCGACGACCGCTCCTTTTTCAACCACGACGATGCCTTTGGGTGTCACGGTGAACCGCTTCCGGTCCTTTTCCAGATCATGGCCGACGCGCGCATTCGGCAAAATTTTAACGAACTTATCGATGATGGCGTTCTTCACTTTGGCGTGACGGCCCACGTCCACTCCTTCGAATAAAATAGATCCCGCGACCTCCGCGTAACTATTCACGCGCACCGACTGGGAAAGCACCGACCGGCTCACCTGTCCCCCGGAAATAATGCTCCCATCGGCGACCACCGAGTCAAGCGCCGCGCCGCGCCGGCCTCCGAGGACCTCGGCGAAAACGAATTTTGCCGGAGGAAACTGAAGCTGGTAGGTGCGGATCGGCCATTCGCGATCGTATAGATTGAAATGCGGTGTGACCGATACGAGGTCTATGTTCGCCTCATAATAAGCGTCCAGCGTCCCCACATCGCGCCAATAGAGCGCTCCTTTGTTGTTCAGGTCCACGAATTGGTACGCGAGGATGTTCCGTTTCCGCTTGGCGATCATCTGGGGGATGATGTCTTTGCCGAAATCATGGGTCGAATCGTGTTTGGTCGCGTCCTCGGCCAATTCTTCCTCAAGAACGTGGCGGTCAAAAATGTATATTCCCATGGAGGCATAAAGTGACTGCGGATCGTTGGGTACCGTCTTCGGAACTTTTGGTTTTTCCTCGAAACCGACCACCCAATTGTCACGGTCCACCTCCATGACCCCCACATTGAGAGACTCGAACTTCGGCATCGGCACGACGCCGATCGTCAGGTCCGCCTTGGCCTCCCGGTGCTTTTCGAGCATCCGTTTGTAGTTCATCTTGTAAACATGATCGCCGGCGAGGATCAAGACCTGGTCCGGGTTCTCGATCTGGATCGAATAGAGGTTTTGATAGATCGAATCCGCGGTGCCCTGATACCAATGCTCATCAACCCGTTGTTGGGCCGGCACCACGTCGATGTATTCACCGACTTCGGCGTTCAACACGTTCCAGCCCATGCGGATGTGCCTGGCCAAAGACATGGATTTGTACTGCACCAAAATATGGATGCGGCGGATGCCGGAATT
>JACPXO010000088.1 GCA_016196505.1 Candidatus Omnitrophota bacterium | reverse complement strand
CTTGCGCCTGAGCTCGAACTTCTCCGGGATCAGAACTTTGCCAAACGCGTTCTCTCGGGGGAACCTTACTGGGAAGATGTTTTTAAAGAACTCAGCCGCGCCGTCCCGGGAACGGTTTATCTCACGGAATTGAATTTCGAGAATGGCGCTCTGGCCCTCGAGGGCGTGATCGTTTCCGCTGAGAACGAAAGAGTGCTCTCGGATTTTATGCTGGCGCTGGAAAAAGGGATCTTTAAGAACGTGCAACTCGTGTCGTCCAAGGATATCCAGGGCATGAGTAAGAGCACGTTTGAGCTGAAAGGCGGTTTTGATTGAAATGAGGGCGGATCTTCTGAAAGATAAAATGGCGGCGGGGTTTGGCGGGGCCGTTCTAATTCTATTTTTAGGGGCTTATTTTTTTCTTTACCGGCCTCTTGAAAATGAGCTCAGACAAGCGAAGTCGGCGGTTCAGTCCGCCGAGGCGCGCGCGGCGCATGCCCATCAAGCCGTGGTCGCCATGGGCAAAGAACGCGCCCGCCACATCGCCGGCAGTGACGAGGAAACGTCGCTCGCGATGGATGAGCTGACCCAGGAAGGCAAGGCCAAGGACATTCGTTTTACGGCGATCACTCCGAAGCCCGCGGAAACCACCCCGGAACCGCGGTACCGAACCCTGCCCATCGAATTGAAGATCGAGGCACGCTTTGAGGATCTGGGGAGGTTCTTGGGGGCTTTGGAAAACCTTGAAAAGACGCTCGTGACCGTGAACCGTTTCCGGGTCGTCCCCGACGAAAAAAATCCGGGGAAGATCAAGTCGGATGTTCTGGTCCGTATGGTCGCTTTGAGAACGGATCATGGAAAATAAAAAATTCTTTTTACTCGGCGGATTAGGGTTGGCCATCGCGGCCAGTCTTGTTTATGGTATTTTTAGCCCCTCCGCCAAAAGACCCCCGCGGCCGGCCGCCGAGGACGTTTCTTCCGGTGTGGATACCTTGGATTGGTTGACCGTGCCGGCGCGCACGGCCAGAAGAACCTCCGCCGACACCTGGGGCAAAAATCCGATGGTGGTGAAGGAGACCTTTTCCGGGGAAACGATCTCCGGGTTTACTTTGAGCGGCATTTTATGGGATAAAACCAAACCCACGGCCATCGTGAACGACCAGATCGTTGAGAAGGGGAGCCGTCTCGGCGATTTCGTGGTCATCGACATCCAAAAGGACAGGGTTTCTTTGGATGACGGCCAGGACAAAATAGATCTCCGTCTGGGATAAGGGGGGAGTCATGAAAAAATTTTACCGTCTCTTTTTAACTTTTCTTCTTGCCGGCTTTTTTTTAACGGGCGTCAAACCGCTCTGGGCGGAAGAATACATCGCCAGCAGTTTTTCGGACCGGTATCACCTCCCGTTCTGCAAAGTCACGGCCAAGATCGACCCCAGAGATAAAGTCGTGTTTGCTTCGGAAGAAGAGGCCAGGAAAGCGGGGTATGAGCCCTGCGGCAAATGCCAACCGCTCACGGTCCCGTCCAATCTCGAGATCAGCAACAAAACCGACTGATTTTAGGGCATGCCGCATAAACCGTGTTTTTATACCCAGCAAAAACTCGCCCCCCAAAGCGTCGCTTGGCTTGATGAAAAAGAAAGCCGCCATGCGGTGAATGTCCTGCGCCTAAAAAAAGGGGAGGCGATCGAGGTTTTTGACGGCCAGGGTCATGCGTTCGAGGCAAGAGTCGGCGATCTCAAAGAAGGGGCTCTCTCGGTCTTTTTGGCCGGCGAGGCAAGATCCAGGGAGCTTCCGGTGCATATCACGCTCGCTGTTTCGGCCGTGGCCTCCGACCGGATGGAATTTCTGATACAAAAAGTCTGTGAACTTGGGGCGCTGGAAATTTGGCCGGTGGTCACCGAGCGTTCGATGGTCAAGCTGTCCGAGGAGCGTTGGACGAAAAAAATAACCCGTTGGAGAAAGATCGCCCAAGAAAGCTGCAAGCAGTGCGGCCGCTCAAAAATCCCCGAGATAGAGAAGGCCCGGACTTTCGATTCGTTGCTCGGACAATTTGAGAAATTCGACCTTGTGCTCATCCCGACCTTGGGCGCCGAAAACAAAGAACTTCTGCCGGTTTTAAAGGAGTCCCAGGCTTTTCGTATCCTTGCCCTCATCGGCCCTGAGGGAGATTTTTCTCCCAGGGAAGTGAAGGAGGCATGCTTTCGCGGCGCCCGGCCTGTGACTTTGGGACCTTTAGTTTTAAGGACCGAGACCGCCGCGGTGGTGTTAACGGCTCTTCTTGGTTTTTTCTTTCGTGAGATCCGATCGTAGGGTTTTACCCCTAAAAAATCTAGATATTTGTGTCGCTTTACAATTTGACAAAACTAAAGGCCGATGGTATACTTCCGTCATTCACTGTGGGATCGGCTAACCTTCGTAGCTATTTCTAAGTTTCAATAAGGGTAATTTTGAAAGAATTCATCGCCAGCTTGACCTGGGTGGACTATCTCACCGCCATCGCGGTTTTGAGGGGCGGTTACGTCGGTTTCCGGTCAGGTCTTTTCCCCGAGCTTTTGCGCATCGCTGAGTACGTGCTGACGGTGGTGGTCGCGTTCCGTTTTTATGAGCCACTGGCCCAGTTTTTGACGCTCAAGACATTTTTAAATATTTCAACCGCGACGACGGTGTCTTTTTCGGTGCTCGTGGTCGGCGTTTTTCTAGTGGCGAAACTGATCACGATGTTTTTGCTCAAGCTTCTCAAAGTCGGCGAAGGGGCTTTTTTTTATCGGTTGGCAGGGTTGATCTTCGGCGCCTGCCGCTGGGTCGTGATCTTGAGCATTGCCTTTATGTTGGTGGATCACTTGCCGCTCCATTCGCTCAAAACGGATATTCACGACCGTTCGGTGGTGGGACCTAAGGTTTCCAAAGTGGCCCCGATGCTCTTTGACTTTTTGTCTTCGCTTTCGCCGCAACTCGGCGTGCCGAAAAAACTGTCATGATCCCGGAAGCGGTCTTAAACCAGATCCAGGAAAGAACCGATATCGTGGAACTGATCTCCGGCTATTTACCGCTCAGGAAGGCGGGCCGTAGTTTCAAGGCCCCTTGCCCGTTCCACCCGGAGAAGACGCCCTCGTTTTTCGTGAACCCGGACAAGCAGATCTTTCACTGTTTTGGCTGCGGCGCCGGCGGGAATGTTTTCAGCTTCGTCATGAAGCAGGAAAAGAAAGATTTTCTTGAAGCGGTCGAAATGCTTGCCGAGCGCGCCGGGGTGGAGATCCCGGCTTGGCGCGCTTCGAATCCCGCGGCGGACGAGCGGGCCGCGCTCTTGATGAAAGCCGCCGAGCGCGCGGCCGATTTTTTTCACCGGCAATTGACGGAGTCCACGGAGGCCTCCAAGGCCAGGGAGTATTTCAAGAAGCGGGGGATCGCCGGCACGACGGCCGCGCGGTTCAAATTGGGATACGCGCCGGATTCGTGGGATGCGCTTTACCGCGGTTTGAAAGCTGATTTTTCTGAGTCCGTGTTGGAACGGTCGGGCCTTGTGATCTCGAAAAAAGAAGGGGGTTTCTACGACCGTTTCAGGAACCGGGTGATATTTCCGATCCTTGACATCAAGGGATCCTGCCTGGCTTTTGGCGGAAGGGTGCTGGACGACTCTCTGCCGAAGTATTTGAACTCTCCGGAAACGGAGCTTTACTCGAAGGGCAGGCACCTGTACGGTTTTTTTCAGGCCAAAACCTCCGTTCGGGAACAGGACGCCGTGGTGGTGGTCGAGGGCTATATGGACCTCATCACCTGCCACCAGGCCGGCGTGGAGAACGTCGTCGCGTCCCTCGGGACGGCGCTGACACCCGATCAGGTCCGGCTCATCAAGCGGCATACGAAGAACGTGATCATTCTTTACGATTCCGACACGGCCGGGGAAATGGCGACCTTGAGGGGTTTGGAGCTTTTTCTTGAAGAGGGCCTGGAAGTCAAGATCGTCCGTTTGCTCAAAGGGCATGACCCCGATTCATTTCTCAAGGCATTCGGGGCCGGCCGGCTCAAGGAAGAATTGAAAAACGCCCAGACTCTCTTTGAGTATAAATTGGGCATTTTAAAAGCCCGGTGGGATGCGCGCACCCTGGAGGGCAAGGTCAAGATCGCCAATGAGATGGTGGGGTTGTTCGCGAAGGTCCAAAACGAGATCTTGCGGGCCGCGTGGACGCAGGCCCTTTCCGAGGAACTGGGTTTATCCGAGGAGGCGCTCTTAGCGGAAATCAGACGGTCCGACGCGAAGCCGCAGTCCGCGGCGCGCCCGGCGGAAAATGCGCCCAAAACGGAATTGCCCGCCGCCGAGAAACTGCTTTTGGGGCTCATGCTCGAAGAGGACTTTTTTTTGGAAAAGGCGCGGCTCAGTCTTGTCGCCGATGATTTTCAGCACGTGAAATTGCGCGAGATCGCCAGGCGGATATTGGAAAACGAGGGCGGTTTTGTTTCGGCCGCTCAGTTCATCAATGTCTTTAGCGAGGACGCCGAAGCGGCGCGCGTTATCTCAATGGCCTGCGCGGAAATAGCGGCCGCGGTTGACAAGCCCAAAACCTTCGATGACTGCTTGCGATGGGTCAAGCGTTCGCAAAGCGCCAGGGAGCGGGAAGGACTACAGGTACAGATCCTCGCGGCTCAACAGGCGGGGGACAAGAACAGGATCAGCCGGCTTTTGTACGATCTCCATCAACTGAACAAAGGAATGAAGGAAATTTATGAAAAAGAGAAAAAATAAGTCCAAAAAGGCCAAGGTCAGGCGCGCCCGGCGGATCCACGTCCGGAAAAAGAAAGTGTCGGGCCGACGGGCCCTCCCGCGGAAGCGTTTGGCTCCGGTCACGCCGGCAAAGTCCGAGCTTTCTTCCGAAGAGTCGCCGCTCAGCCCCGAGGCCGCGAAGAAAAAGGGCGTTGACCAGCTCATTGCTCTCGGAAAAGAAAAAGGATTTCTGACCTACGACGATATCAACAAGCTCCTTCCTAGCCACATCACGTCCTCGGACGACATCGACGACGTGCTGATGACGCTCACGGCCCAGCAGATCGAAGTGGTGGATTCCAGCGGAGACCTCTCGAAAGATTCGGACGGCGACGCGGATTCGGACAAGGATTCCGATGCGGAAGATGGCGTTGAGCCCGAAGCGGAGAAAAAAGAAGAGCCCGAAGCGGCGGTTTCTCCCGGACGGCTTGAACAGATGGATGACCCGGTGCGCATGTACCTGCGCCAGATGGGGCAGATCTCGCTTCTGACCCGGGAGCAGGAACTTGAGCTTGCCAAACGCATCGAGGCGGATGAATTGGAGTTCCGCAAGGCCGTTTACGAGTGCCAGTTTTCACGCCACTACATCCTCGAGTTCACGAATCGTCTTCTGAAACATGAGGTGTCCGTTGAGGAGTACATCAACGAAGAGCCGAGATTCCGGGACAACACGGCCCGCACGCTGAAACGCCTTAAATCCCTCGCCCGTCGTTTGCGCGGCGCCAAGCGGACCACGAACACTTTAAGTCTTTTGCTGGAATTCAGGGTCAGTCCCCGCGTGGTGGAAGACATCTTTTTAGAAATCAAGAAGGGGCTCACGCATCTTGAAAGAACCGAGCGGGACCTCGAGAGATTCAGACGTCGCCGCGAGCGGACGGAAATAAGCCGTCTCCTCAAAGAAAGGCGCCAGCTCTTAAAACAATTCGGTGAGAAAAGTCCGGAAGCCCTGAGAGACCGGACGCTCGGCATCCGGCGGAAGGAAAATAAGTATCAAAGAGCCAAGAAAGAGCTCGTGGAGGCGGACTTGCGCCTGGTCGTGAGCATCGCCAAAAAATACACCAACCGCGGCCTGTCTTTTCTGGACTTGATCCAGGAGGGCAATATCGGTCTGATGAAGGCGGTGGATAAATTCGAATACCGGCGCGGGTACAAATTCAGCACTTACGCTACCTGGTGGATCCGTCAGGCGGTCACGCGTTCGATCGCCGACCAGGCGCGCACGATCCGCATCCCAGTCCACATGACGGAAACCATCAACAAGCTTATCCGCGTATCACGGACGCTGGTGCAGGAAACCGGCAAGGAACCCACGCCGGAAGAGATCGGCCAGCGCATGCGCATGAGCGTCGAGAAAGTGAGGGAGATCCTCAAGATCGCCCAGGAACCGATCTCGCTTCAGACGCCCATCGGAGACGAAGGGGACACGCATTTCGGTGACTTCATCGAGGATAAACGAGCGGTCTCACCCTCAAGCGCCACCACCTATGCGATGCTCAAAGAGCAAATGGAGGATGTGCTTTCCACGCTGACAGACCGTGAGCGGAAAGTATTAAAACTCCGGTTTGGAGTGAGCGACGGTTATCCCCGCACGCTGGAAGAAGTGGGTTCCATCTTCAACGTCACTCGCGAGAGGGTGCGTCAGATCGAAGCCAAAGCGCTCCGAAAACTGCGGCACCCGACCCGTTCCCGGAAGCTCAAGACTTTTCTGGAACTCGGGGCCGGCGAGGAGTTGGAGTTTTAAAGCCAGCTTCTTCTTTACGCTAGCGCAATCCTTGTGCTACAATTCATCCATTCCTAAAATTTGCCTGAGATCGGGTCCGTAGCTCAGTCTCCGCCTGCTGCAAGAGCAGCAGGACGGATCCGTCCCGCTAAAGCGGGCGGAGGTTAGAGCAGCTTCCGCCTCCGCCTTTGGCGGAGGACGGACCCGTCCTCAAATCTCTTTTAGATTTGAGGCGGGGACTCATAAGCTTTGCCACTAAATCACCGGCGGACCCGTCTGGAGCGTATGGATAGATGAAATTGTCAGAGTTTACTAGGGGGCCTGTAGCTCAGTTGGTTAGAGCAGCTGACTCATAATCAGCGGGTCCCTGGTTCGAGTCCAGGCAGGCCCATTTATTTGAAGGTAGCGGACCCGCGGAGACTCTAATGGCGGGAGCTGGTCCCTGGTTCGAATCCAGGCGGACCCAGTGAATATTAAAAGTGGTGTTAAGGGCAATTAGCTCAGTTGGTTAGAGCGTTCGCTTCACATGCGAAAGGTCACTGGTTCGAGCCCAGTATTGCCCATTTTTGCCGGATTTGACACCGAACGGAGTTTGCCAGAGTGCCGTTGTTGAACGAACAAATCAAGATCCTGCTTGAGCTCCAAAAGATCGACGCGGAGATCTACCGGGACAAAAAAGAGCTGGCCAAGGTCCCCGAGCTTCAGAAAAAACTTGAGGCGGATTTTGAGAAGAAGAAATCGCGGCTCAGATCGGCCGAGGAGCAGTCGAAGGCCCTGCAGTTGAAGCAAAAACAAAAAGAGGGAGACCTTCAGACCAAGGAAGAAAAAATAAAAAAACTTCAGGGCCAGCTCTACCAGCTCAAGTCCAACAAAGAATACACGGCGATGGATCTGGAGATCAAGGGGCTCAAGGCGGATGACTCGCTTTTGGAGGAGGAGATTTTAAGACTTCTGGATGAGGCGGACCAGGCCAAAACCGCTTTCACGAAAGAAAAAGATCTGTTGGCGGCGGAAGAAAAAAAGATGAAGAATGATCTCGCCGCCCTGGATCAGGAGGCGGAGGGAATTCGCGCCCGGCTTGCGGAGGCCGAAGAAAAGAGAAAGGCCTTTACTCCGAATCTGGATCCCAAGCTCATCACGCAATACGAACGGGTGCTCAAGACGCGTGACGGATTGGCCGTCGTTCCCGTGAAGAACAATTCTTGCGGAGGATGCCACCTCGGGCTGCCTCCCCAGGTCGTTCATGAGGTCCGGCTCCAGGAAAAACTCATGACGTGCGAAGACTGCGCGCGGATCTTGTATTGGCCCGCGTGAAGCTTTCTCGGGTCAAGGTGTTTGTGGACGGCGCTTCGCGCGGCAATCCCGGCCCGGCGGCGGCGGGAGTGGTTTTTCAGGATACGAACGGGCGTGTGATCAAGACCCTGTCATCGAAGATAGGGCGCACCACCAACAACGTGGCCGAGTACTGCGCCCTGCTTTTTGCGTTTCAGGAAGCTTTGATGCTCGGAGTTTCGGAGATCGAGGTTTTTACTGACAGCGAGCTTTTGGCGAAACAGTTTAACGGCGAGTATAGGGTCAAGGACGATCTACTCAAGATTTTCCACGGCCTGGCCAGTCATCTCAGCCGCGGTTTTAAAGAGGTGCGTTTGAGCCACGTCCCCAGGGAAGAAAATCGGCTGGCGGACCGCGAAGCTAACCGCGCCTTGGACGAGAATTTACTTTTGTAGATCGGATAGCCGCTTTGCCGAAGGCGGATCCGCCACAAAACGCGGCGGATTCGTCCTCGGGCAGATCAATTCGTTTGCCCTCGGCGAAGAGGAAAGTCCGGGCTCCTTGAAGCAGCGTGATGGATAACGTCCATCCCTCGTTCTTTTTAGGTCGAACAGACCTGGAAAGGGCGCGGAGGATTCCCGCCATCAAATCATCGGCGGGTCCGCCACGATTTTTGGCGGAAGAGCTACAGAGACGAGTTCTGCTACGCGCCGTCCTTAACGGCGGCGCTTCGCAGAAGTGAAACGAGCAATCTCCACGCGGAGCAAGGTTAAATAGGGGAAAAGTTCCTTCGTTTTTCCTTGAAAAATGAAGGATACGAGCGCTTCACTCGTCACGATTCCCGGGTAAACCGCTGATGACCCTGACAGCAATGCCAGGGCAAGAGAGATGGCTATCACCCCGGCAGTTTCGCTCTGCGAAACTGAAGGCCGGGGGACAGAACCCGGCTTACAGATCTACAATAAACACCCCCGCGTTTTGCTTGAGAAAGCGAAGCGCGGGGGCCCTTTTATAATTTCTTCCTTAAGAACGTTCAAATCTATTGCCTAGTGGTGCTTTTTCTGCTAGCATACTACATATAGCGTATCTAAAAGCGTCTTTTTTAACTGAAGTAGATACGGGGACTTATGAGATTGAGCGTTAAGGGAGGGGTGTTTTTATTCAATTTCGCGGGAGGGCTGATCTTGCCCTCCCTTTTTTTGTTTTGCGCAGACGTCCGCGCCGATACCATCACCCTCAAGAACGGCAAGGAGATCAAAGGGCTTGTGGTCGAGCAGCACGCCGACAGGATCATCTTGAGCACGAAGACCGGCGAGATCCCTGTTTTGAAAAAGGGGATAAAAAATATCGCGTACGACGAGCCGGCTCAGAATTTCATGCAGATCGGCAAGGCCTACGAAAGCGAAAAAAAATTGCGCGAGGCCCTCGCGTACTATGAAAAAGCGCTTGAAGTGAATCCTTCTCTGGAGGAGGCCCAGGCAGCCGCTCAAGGATTGAGGAACCGTCTTTGGGCGTTCTCAACCGAAGGCCCGCGCAGTGAGGTGGAAAAACAACAGGCGCTTTACGACGCCTGGGGCGGCGGGCGTTCGTTCGACGAGTTGATCCAGAAAGAGCGGGCCGAAGAGGGATCGGCGCTGAAAGAACGTCTCGGACTTAGTCTTGAGAAAAAAGGCGATTGGGTTCGGGTGACCGCCGCGGACGGCAAAAAAGACGCTGCGCTTGGCGGGTTGAAAAAAGGGGATCGGCTCGTCTCCGTTGACGGACAGTCGCTCAGGTACCTGAACGTGGATGCCGTCACCAAGCCCTTGCTTTTGCCGCGTTACACCAACTTTCTTTTAGAATTCGAGCGTGAAGTTCAGTTGGCCAAGCCCGAAGGCCAGAAGCGATTGAGCGCTTTGGGCCTGGACCTAAAATTGGAATATCAGGGGATCGTCATCCGTTCCGTGAAAGAAGGCAGTGCCGCCGCGCGCGCCGGGTTGAAAGAAAAGGATCTCGTGATGAAGGTGAACGGCGAGGCGACGCGTTACCTGCCGTTGGGGAAGGCCATTAAAATGATCGAAAGTTCACATGACAGCACGGCGGTGTTCACCGTTCGCCGGACCACCTTGCTGGCGAGGAGATAAAATGTCGGTAAAGACGATACGCCGGAAACAGTATTTTGTCGAG
>JACPXO010000087.1 GCA_016196505.1 Candidatus Omnitrophota bacterium | reverse complement strand
GGATAGTCCCGTAATCCCACGCTTCCTCTATCTGCCGGCCTTCTCGGGGTCCTGTCCTTCGGCGGGCGCCTCCGTCCTCGTCGTAACTTCGTTCGACTGCGGGCGAAGGCATCCCGCCTCGGCCACCCCTCGAATGCTGGCTTGAGCTAATCGTTCTCTCAAGGCCCAAGGAGTACTTCTTTAAGCGAGACCTTGACGAGAGCGAGCGCCACGGAACACTATCTTTGCAACCGCGAGCTCAAGTCACGAGCTAGACTGCCTCGGTGGGGCAGTCGACGCGTGTCTCGCTAAAGAAGTACTCCTTGGGCCGAAGAGGGCAGCGTGTCTAGGCGGATGTGGGCTTGAGGAGTTTTTCGGCGAGCACTTCCAGCTGCCAGGACATGAGGCAATCTAGCGCCCGGATATCCTCAAAAGTTTTGGGGTTTTTGAGGGCCACGACCTCGAGCACGGCGTTGGTGGCCAAGAGACTTGGTTGGATCTTCAGTTCATTTCCGGCGGCGTCCCTTATGCTTTTGAGCGCCAAAAATCTCTGTTTCGAAGTTTCCGTCCAGGGATTGGGGACAGACCCGCGGCGGGGTTTCGAGAATTCCACCAAGGGGGCGGTCTGGGCTTTTTTCAGGACTTCATTGAGCGGCTCCCGAAGTTCTCCTTTGATATTACGGGGGGCATCGGGCATGAGCCCGATGTCTTCGCCGGCGTGTTCCGAAGCCCAACGCGCCGCCTGGATCAGGTATTCCGAATTCAAAACTTTAAACGCGGGCCTGTCCAAAACCTTCGCTCTTTCTTCACGCCAGTGCCAGAGTTCTTTCAGGATCGTGAGGGCGCGGCCCTTAAGGAGAGCTGACCCTTTGACCTGCCAGGCGGGCCTGTCTTTTCTGACCTCTTCTTTTGAGACGCTCACCGACTGGATGAGCCGCTCACAAGTCTCGGTGTGCCAACGCCGCCGCCCGAGTGCCGTCAGCTCTTCTTCCATTTTTTTCCAGATAGACTCAAGGTAGTGCGTGTCATTGGCCGCGTAGGCAAGGAGGTCTTCTTTTAAAGGGCGCCTCGACCAGTCCGCCTTCTGGGCCGCCTTCGAAAGATGCACCCCGCAGTGGCGGAGCGCAAGGTCCGCGAGCCCTTGTTTCTCATAACCCAAAAGCTGGGCGGCGATCATGGTGTCGAAAACCCCCGACGGGACGAAGCCGTGCGCGCGCCTGAGCATCCTCAGGTCAAAATCAGCCCCGTGAATGATGAGAAGTTTCCGGCTTAAGGCCTCGAGAAGCGGCTTCCAATCCAGGCCCACCAGCGTATCCAGCACAAAATCCCCGGCGGGAACGCTGAGCTGAAGCAGGCAAAGTTTCTCGACGTAGTGGTGAAGACTGTCCGCCTCCGTGTCGAGCGCCACCCATTCCGACGCGGAAAGCGCCTCCACGACTTCCGTTAAGGCGTCTTGCCGTTCAATGAACTTCAAGATTTTTGAGGGTAGGGTATTGCCGGTCTTTATCGGAAAGGAGGTACCCGGTGTCGAGCTTGGGCCAGGGAATGCCGAGGGCCGGGTCGTCCCAGGCCAATCCCCTCTCGTGTTCCGGCGAGTAAAGATCCGAGGTCTTGTACAGGAACTCCGTCCCGTCTTTGAGCGCGCAGTAGCCGTGCGCGAAACCCACGGGCACATAAACCATTTTTTTGTTCTCGCTGCTCAACCCCAGGGTCACAAAACGGCCGAAGGTCTTCGAACCGCGCCGCACATCCACCACCACGTCGAACGCCTCGCCCTTGATCACGCGCACAAGTTTCGCTTGGGCTCTTGGAGGGATCTGGAAATGAAGCCCGCGTAAAACTCCCTTAGCGGAGAGGGTGTGATTGTCCTGCACGAATTCCGTGGCGATGCCGTGTTTCGCAAAAACCTCTTTTTGATAGCTTTCAAAGAAAAACCCCCGCGCGTCCTCATAAAACTTCGGCTCGATCACGATCACGCCCGGGATAGAGGTTTTAATGAACTTCATAAGGTCAAATTATAACAGCTTACTGAGTTACATGTAAGTTATAAGAACTTTGGAAGCGCCTGATTTTACCGTATACAAGGCGAGACGACGAGGCATAGTCTTGACTATGCCGAGGAGGAGCAACGCCGTAGACGGTAAAATCTGGCCTTCCCCGAAGGGACCGGACGAGTTTTGGACTGCGACTGCGTCCTTCGTCGTCGACTTAGTTACCACTAGGTCTCCTCCTCACTCCTTGTCTCGTTCCAAAATCGTCTCGGTCAAAGTTTCTTATAACTTACATGTAACTCAGTCAGCATGAATCATCATGTAAAAACCGACCAAGGTCAGCACGATTTCCACGAGCAACAGAAATTTTTCCCGCGACAATTTTTCCAAAACTTTCCTGGCCGTGTACGATCCCAAGGTCATCACCAGGCCAAAACCAAGACCCAGGACTATTTCTCGCTGGTTCAACACATGAAGCCGGTTGTAGGTGATAGACTTGGCCAAATGCATGCCGACGGCGCACAACGCTTCCGTGCCGACAAAGGCTTCTTTCACAAGGCCGTAAGCGAGAAAAAAGGGACTGGAAATAGGCCCGACGCCGCCCATGAGCGCCGAAAGAAATCCCGTGACAGCCCCGAGCGGCGTGAATACCCAAGGGTTGCTGACTTTAAAATCTTTGTGCACATGCCTCAAGCCCACCATGATTAAAAGGAATAGGCCGATGCTTTTTTTGATCCACAGCACGGGCAGCGCCACGTACACAAAAGAACCGAGCACCGCGAAGGGAAGCGACCCCAGGGAAAAAAGCAGTACGAGCTTCATGTCCAATTCCCGCCGGTTGAAATATACCCGGGAGGCGTTGCCTAAAAGGACGGACACGGTCAAGATGGGAACGGCCGCTCGGGCGCCGTACATCCACACGAGCACCGGTAAAAAAATCATCGCTCCGCCAAAACCCACCACCCCTGAAATAACCGAGGCCAGATACGCTATAAGCGATGCCCCTAAAATCGACATGCAACTTTGACGCAACTAGTGAAACGTTCGAGGGCGGCTTTCGAGACGTCCGACAATTGTTGGTAATGCACACGGCGGCCTTTTGACTGGAGCGCCGCCAAATCCCCCATCGCCTGGGCAAGCTCAAGTTCGGCAAAACTGTATTTTTCACCCGGAATCTTCAAGTGTTTCGAATGCCTCGTCGTTAATAACAGAAATGCGCCGTTGCCTGGGCCTCCTTTATGAAGCTGGCCGGTAGAATGGAGGTACCTTGGGCCGATGCCGATCGTCACCGCGCAGCGCGTCCGGTGCCGGATGTCTTTGGCCAATGCGGCGAGTACCTTTCTTACCGGAGGTCTGTCAGGCAAAAAGGCCAATATCCCAAAATAATTCCCCGCCAGG
>JACPXO010000086.1 GCA_016196505.1 Candidatus Omnitrophota bacterium | reverse complement strand
GGAGGTTCTCAAGCTTTTAAAGAAAACAAGCCAGACCCAGCCCATCCCCGTCGTGATGTTGACGGCCAAAGGGACGGAAACCGACCAGGTGGTCGGCCTTGAGCTCGGCGCCGCCGATTATGTTTCAAAACCATTCAGCGTCAAGGTGCTTTTGGCACGCGTGCGGAATATCTTCCGGTCTTCCGAGAGCAAGAAAACCGGCGGGGTGTTTACCGCCGGAGAGGTGGTTTTGGATAAAGAGCGGTGGACGGTGACGGTGAAGGGCGCTCCGGTGAATTTGACGAAATTGGAGTTCCGCATCTTAAGTTTTCTGATGGAAAATCCCGGAAAGGTGTTCAGCCGGGACCAGCTGTTAAGCGGCGCCTGGGAGGGCGAGGCGTTCGTAGTCGACCGCACCGTCGACGTCCATGTCCGAAGCATCCGGAAAAAATTGGGGAAGTGCGTAAGTAATAGGAGTTTTGGCTGTGACGATTTTGGAACGAGACAAGGAGCGAGGACGCCGACGTAGTCTCTGGACTACGTCAAGGACGAGCGACGCGGTCGCAGTCCAAAATCGTCCAGCCCCTCTCCGCCGGAGGCGGATCCGCCTTTGGCGGGCGGGGAAGGCCGAATTTGGCCGTCTGACTGCGTTGCTTCTCCTCGGCGTGTCGCAGAGGACACGCCTTCGTCGTCGCGCCTTGCATACGGTCAAATTCGGCGCTTCCAAAATCTCCTATTACTTACGCAAAGGTCAGTAATCACATGTTTTCTCCTCTACCATGGATCGTTTTAACTGAAACCGGGGTGATCTTGGCCCTGGTTTTTTTGTTGTACCGAAAGACAAAGAAAACTAAGGGCTTGCTCACGGACAGGGAAGAGGCCAAAAGCACGATCGAGGAACAGACAAAAGCGGCCGAGGACTCCCGAAACCGTACCCTTTCCATCCTTGAGAGCATGGCAGAGGGCGTCATGGTGATCGACACGCGTCAACGGATCGTGGTGCTGAACTCGGCGTTGGCGCGTCTGTTTGGCTTTAAGAAAGAGGAGGCGTACGGCCGTTATTACTGGGAGGTGTTTCGCGACCGCGGGATCAACGAGATGTTCGAGGCCTGTCTTCAAGAAAAGACGGCCGTCAAAAGAGAGCATGGGCTGCTCCTGACGGATCTCGTCTTTGAGATCCAGGTATCGCCGGTGCTGGCTCAGGAAAAGTTCCTGGGCGCGGTGGCCGTGTTCCATGACGTCACCCCGATCAAAAAACTCGAAAGAATGAAGACGGAGTTCGTCGCCAACGTCTCCCATGAGCTTAAAACCCCCCTGACCTCGATCCTCGGGTTCATTGAAACCTTGAAGGAAGGGGCGCTCGAAGATCCTAAAAACCGCATGAAGTTCCTTCAGATCATCGAAGACCACTCTCAAAAATTATACCGGCTGATTGAGGACCTGCTCGTCCTTTCCGAACTTGAGTCTCAAAAAAGCGGCCTGAAAAAAGAATCCGTCGATCTTGAAAAAATGCTCGTGAAAATGAGCGAGATTTTTCAGCGCGCGATGCAAGCCAAGGAGATCTCGTTCAGTTACGAGGTGTCTCCAAGGCCTTTCCTGCTCACGGTGGATGCCAAGTCCTTCGACCAGGTTTTTTCCAACCTTTTGGACAACGCGGTCAAGTACAACGAGCCGGGTGGCAGGATCCACGTGAAGGCCACGCGGGATCCGCATGAGGCGAAAATAGAGGTCAGCGACACCGGGATCGGGATTCCGAAAGAAGACGCGGCGAGGATATTTGAGAGATTTTATCGCGCTGAGAAAAGCCGGTCCAGGGAAACAGGGGGGACGGGTCTTGGGCTTTCCATCGTGAAACACATCGTGGACCGGCACGCCGGCCGGATCGAGGTGTCCGCGAATATGCCCAAGGGAAGTATCTTCAGGATCATCCTCCCCCCCCAGTAACCGCTTCATCAAATCTTCATAATTCATTTATCAAAACTTCATTTGAAATGGCTAGACTAAGCCCTATAAAAAATAAAAGTAAAGGGGCGCTTATGAAATTCAAGCTGTTTTCCGCGTTATTCATAATTTCTGCGATCATGACCGGTCTGGGCCCGGACTTGGTTTCGGCCCGGGAACAACGCTCGCTGCAGATCAAAGGGTCGGACACGATGGTGAACCTTGTTCAGGCCTGGACCGAAGGGTTCATGAAAGAAAACCCCGAAGCGTTCGTCGCCGTCACCGGGGGCGGCTCGGGAACGGGGATCGCCGCGCTCATCAGCGGCACCTGTGATCTTGCCATGAGTTCGCGAAGCATCAGTCCCAAGGAGGCGGCCCTCGCGGCGCAAAAGGGCGCCGCTCCCAGGGAGTACAAAGTGGCGCTGGATGGCTTAGCCGTCGTCGTGAATCCCAAAAACCCCGTCTCAAAGTTAACGGTGGAAGCGCTTGCGGATATTTTTTCTGGCAGGGTCACCCACTGGAAAGAGGTGGGCGGAGAGGACCTGAACATCGTGGTGTTGTCGCGCGAGGTCAACTCAGGGACTCACGTTTATTTTAAAGAGCAT
>JACPXO010000085.1 GCA_016196505.1 Candidatus Omnitrophota bacterium | reverse complement strand
ACGAGAGTTTCCCACAGTTCACCGTAGTCGGCAAAGACATGACCCCACCACCTGTTTCGTCCGTCGGGGACGGACCGATCGCTTCGCGATCGAAAGAAACAGGTGGTGGGGTGATACGCTTCGGTTTGTCGGCGGTCAAAAACGTCGGTCAAACCGCGATCGACGCCATCATCCAGGGGCGCATTCGGAGGGACCGCTTCAAATCTTTTTACGATTTTGCTGAGAATGTGGACTTGAGAGTGGTGAACCGCAAAGTGATCGAGAGTTTGATCAAATGCGGCGCGTTCGATTCCACGGGCCTTTTCCGGTCCCAGCTTACCGCTATCCTTGACCACGCCCTCGCCGTTTCGATACTTTTGAAAAGGAGCAGGCCTTCAAGAAAAATTTTCAGGGTATCCCCAATATTCCGGAGTGGCCGGAACACGAGCTTCTGACGAACGAAAAAGAAATGCTGGGGTTTTACGTGACCGGGCACCCACTGGCGCGTTACCAAAAAGAGCTGAAGAGCTATTCGACGGTCACCACGTCCAAGACCGCGACGCGTCGTGACGGAGAAGAGGTGGTGATCGGGGGTCTTGTGAGCAAACTTAAGTTCACGCAAACCAAGCGCACCAACGAACGGATGGCGATCGTCACGATCGAGGACCTGGAGGGGACGATAGACGCGCTGGTGTTCCCGAAGACCTTCAAGGAACACGGCTCGCACCTCGCCAAGGACGCGATCCTTTTTTTCAAGGGCCAGCTCGACCGGAAGGAGCAGGACGCGAAGCTCCTGGTGAACGAGATCGTGCCGATCCACGAGGTCCATAAGAAATTCACCCGCAGTATCCATGTGCGGCTTCTCACCCTCGGCCTTGAAGATGATAAGCTTAAAGGTCTCCAGGATATCCTGTCGAAATACCCGGGCAGTGTGCCGGTGTATCTGGAATTTGTGGAAGACAATAAGATCCAGTCCCAGATGCTTGTGGACCGCACCCTTTTTGTGAAGCCGGAGGAATCCCTGGTGGCCTCTCTCCGGCAGATGCTGGGCGAAGAGGCCGTCTCTTTGAAAATATAGAGCCGATTGACAGCGTAAGTTATTGTATGGTAATATCATACGAAATTTAGACACCTTGAAGGAGGGTGATGTGGCGATCACAAAAAAAGATATCGTGCTGAAAATCGCGAACGAGACCGGGATCAAGCAAATTGACGTAAAGCGTGTTGTGCAAAGCGCTTTGGATAAAATAACGGAATATCTGGCCCAAGGCCAGACCGTGGAACTCAGGAATTTCGGCATATTTAAGGTTAAGTCCAGGCGCGGACGGCTCGGGCGCAATCCCCGCACGGGTCAGGAGGTTCCGGTACCACCCAAGAAGGTGGTGGTTTTCAAGCCGGGCCTTATCATGAAAAGGGATGTAAAGTAGTTCTCAGTTTTGTTTTATGGAGTGATCACATTTTTATGAAGGGGCACGGTATGCCGTGCCCCGTGTTTATTTATCGGGGGAATGGGTGAGATTCCAGAGACTGCGCGGAACGCACGATATCGTCGGTCAAGACGCGGCTGTGTTCCAGGGGATAGAGTCCGCGGCCCGGGAGGTATTCCCGGTCTTTGACTTTGAGGAGATCCGCACCCCCGTGATGGAAGAAAGAGAGCTTTTCACGAGGGCCCTAGGCACCGAAACCGACGTGGTGCAAAAGGAAATGTACGAGTTCGAGGACCGTTCGAAAACGAAGATCGCTTTGAGGCCCGAAGGCACGGCCGGCATCGTGCGGGCGTATCTTGAGAATAATTTCGATAAGACCCGGGGCCTGTGCAAATTTTATTATCTCGGCCCCATGTTCCGCAGTGAGCGTCCCCAGGCCGGCCGCCTCAGGCAATTTCATCAGATCGGCGTCGAACAGCTCGGCGCCCAAAGCCCTTTTGCCGACGCCGAGACGCTCCAGTCGCTGACGGTTTTTTTGAACCGGGCGGGAGTTTCGGATTTCACGGTGAAACTCAACAATTTAGGGACGTTCGAGGAAAGACAGACTTTCAAGGAAAAGCTGAAAAAATACCTTGAGCCCAACCGCGCGCAGTTGTGCGAGGATTGCCGCAGGCGCCTCGAAAAAAATGCCCTGCGCGTGCTTGACTGCAAGATCGCTTCCTGCCGGAAACTCATCGGATCCTCCCCGTCCATCCTCGACGATCTGACCCCCGAGAGCCGGGAGCATTTTACGCAGGTGGGCCGTCTTTTGAAACGTTTGGGGATCGCTTATCAGGAGGACCCCCGCATGGTGCGCGGGCTCGATTATTACACCAAAACCGTGTTTGAGGTGTCGCATCCCAAGCTTGGCGCGCAGGACGCGCTGGCGGCCGGGGGGCGCTACGACCATCTCATCGAACAGTTCGGCGGCCCGGCCGTCGGGGCCGTGGGATTCGCGGTCGGCGTCGAACGGCTGGCGATGTGTTTGACCTTCGGGGAGGAAGAAAAACTCGTCCCGTCCGCGTCCGTCTTTATCGCCACTCTCGGGGAAAAGGCGCTGGAAAAAGGTTTTGAACTTCTCTCGGACCTGAGAAAGAACGCCGTGCGCGCCGCCATGGATTTTGAGGCCAAGTCCCTGAAAAGCCAGATGCGCTCCGCGGACAAGGCCCACGCGAGCTTCGTGGTGATCCTGGGCGAAGATGAACTTGAGAGGGGAAAAGCGGTCTTGAAAGACATGCGAAACGGAAGCCAGGAAGAAACGCCTTTTGGGGAAGTGATCCGGGTTTTGAAAGAGAAGGTTTCCTCCCATGCTTAGGACGCACACCTGCGGCGAATTGAACGAAAAAAATATCGGAGATTCGGTAACGCTCTGCGGCTGGGTGGACACGGTGCGCGATCACGGCGGCCTTGTGTTCATCGATCTGAGAGACCGTTACGGCAAGACACAGCTTGTCCGTTCCGGTTCAGTGACCGACTACAAATCCGAAGATTGTATCCGAGTTTCGGGAAAGGTGCGGGCCCGGCCCAAAGGCACCGAGAATTCTAAGATCCCCACGGGATCCATCGAGATCTCAGTTGATACTATCGAGACGCTTTCTGAGGCGCGGCCACTGCCTTTTGAAGTGTCTAAAAGCCGTGAGACCAACGAAGAACTGCGCATAAAATACCGCTATCTCGACCTGCGGAACCCGGCCGTGCAGAAAAATATTTTCGTTCGGCACCGCGTGTGCCAGATCATCCGCCGCCAGTTCGACAAGCACGGTTTCATCGAAGTCGAGACGCCCATTTTGACCAAGTCGACACCCGAGGGCGCGCGCGACTATCTCGTGCCGAGCCGCCTCAACCCGGGCGAATTTTACGCCCTGCCGCAGTCGCCTCAGCTTTTTAAGCAGATCCTCATGGTGGCGGGCTTCGACCGCTATTTTCAGATCGCCAAGTGTTTTCGCGACGAGGACCTCCGGTCCGACCGTCAGCCGGAGTTCACTCAGCTCGATCTCGAGATGTCCTTTCTTGAGGAAAAAGATCTTTTCGCCATCATCGAGGAGACCTGCAGGGCCATCTGGAAGGAGATCCTCGGCGTCGAGCTCGCGCCGTTCGCGCGACTCACTTATCAGGACGCGCTGGCGCGCTACGGATCCGATAAGCCGGACCTTCGTTTCGGGCTTGAATTTCAAGACGTGTCCGAGCTTGTAAAAAATTGTGAGTTTAAAGTTTTCAGAGACGCGCTCAAAAAGAAAGAGGGTGCTGTTATAGGTTTTTGTGTTCCCGAAGCTCGGGCTACGCGAAAGGATATTGATGCTTTGACCGAGTTTGTCAAAGGGCAAGGGGCTTTAGGTCTTGCTTATTTTAAAATGGAATCGGGCAAACTCGACTCTCCGATCGCGAAGTTCATCGACGAAAAAACTCAAAGAAAGCTGATAGAACTTTTTAGAGCCGAGAATGGGGGCCTGTTGCTTTTCATAGCTGACGAGCGGCAAAAAACTCAAAAGATCCTTGGCGCATTACGTTCGGAAATTTCAAAAACTCCCCAAGGGAGCCATCTTATCAAACCGGGGCTATTTCATTTTGCCTGGGTGATGGACTTCCCGCTTTTTCAGTGGAACGGGGACGAGAAACGCTGGGACAGCGAGCATCATCCTTTCACATCCCCGAATCTCGAGGACTGGGGGAAATACAAGCCCACGGGTGAGCTCGGCCGGATCCGCTCCCGGGCTTACGACCTCGTTTTGAACGGCAACGAAATTGCTTCCGGTTCGGTGAGAATTCATGATGAAAAATTGCAGAAAGAAATTTTTGACACCCTCGGTTTGAGCGAAAAAGATATCCGCGAGCGCTTTGGTTTCCTTTTGAAAGCATTTGAGTTCGGTGCCCCGCCGCACGGCGGGATAGCGCTTGGGCTAGACCGGGTGCTTACGATCCTCTTGGGATTGGACAGTATCCGCGAGGTGATCGCCTTTCCCAAAAACCAGAAAGCTGCCGATCCCATGACCGAGGCGCCATCCCCGGTGAACGAGAGGCAGTTGAAAGAGCTCGGCATCAAGATCCGCTGACCGTGAGAAACCAGGCCGAAGTCCGGCGAAAAAAGGGGATCAGGGGTTTTAGTCTTCCTTGGGCCCGCGCGGTTGTGTTGAGGACGCTCGTGCTCGAAAAAGTCCGCGGCCGGCATCTGGGGGTGTGGTTTACGGATGACCGGGAGATCCGCCGGGTGAACCGGCGTTTTTTGAAGCACGACGCCGCGACGGATGTGATCGCGTTCCCTTACGGAGAGGGCCGTTTGTTCGGGGAAGTGGTGGTGTCGGTGGACACGGCGTCCCGGGCCGCGAGCCGCCTCAGGGTAGGTTTCAAGGAAGAATTGGCGCGCTATTTGGTGCATGGGGTCCTGCATCTTTTAGGGTATGATGACATCGAGCCCCGCGCCCGCCGCCGGATGATCCGACGGCAGGAGGACATTTTGAAAAAAATTTTTCTCGGAGAAAAATACCGGTGAAATCCACGTCTTTTCTCAAAAGCTTGAACCACGCGGCCGAAGGGTTCATCTACGTGGTGAAGCATGAGCGCAACATGCGCGTGCATTTTCTGTTCGGGTTCC
>JACPXO010000089.1 GCA_016196505.1 Candidatus Omnitrophota bacterium | reverse complement strand
CTTCAAATTCTTAAGAGATACTCCCCAGAGAACGGGATTCGAACCCACGACCGAGTCCGAGAAAACGCTTCTTACAACTGTCCAACAGGTACTCATAAACTTCAAAACCAAGGTTCAAAAAGCAACGCAGATCGAGAAATGCCTTCTCTTCCGAAGAACGATAGAAAGGATCAATTTCTCAAAAGAATCTCTGGAAGTCATTGTATTACTTAGAGATAGGGAGCCATTTGAAGAGACTAAAGAAAATTCTATGGTGTCAGGCAAGATGGCGGCGAAACGGCGCGCGGGGGCCGCGAACTTCACGACCCCCGCTTGCACTGTTAGTTCGATAAAAAATACTACGGAGAGACTGGGTTTTTTTAAAAAATAAACTCGGAAGGGGGAGGATTCGAACCTCCGGAAGCCATAAGGCTTCAACAGTTTTCAAGACTGTCGCATTCAACCGCTCTGCCACCCTTCCTTGAAAACCTCACTGCCCACTACACTTTCCTCAATATCGTCAACCCACCCATGTAGGGCCGCAAGACTTCGGGGATGAGAAGTGACCCGTCGGCATTTTGAAAATTTTCCAGGATCGCGATCACGACGCGCGGCAGGGCCAGCGCCGAACCATTCAACGTATGCACGAGTTCCGACTTGCCGGTGGCTTTGCGTTTGAAACGAATGTTGGCCCGCCGCGCCTGAAAGTCCTCAAAGTTGCTCACCGAAGACACTTCAAGCCACCGCCCCAGGGCCGGCGCCCAGGCCTCAATATCGTAACACTTCGCCGCCGCGAATCCCATGTCTCCGCTGCAAAGCTGCATGACACGGTATGGGATTTTCAGAAGCTCGAGGACCTTTTCGGCGTCCTTCAACATTTTTTCATGCTCTTCGTAGGAATCCTCGGGCTTGCAAAACTTTACCAACTCCACCTTGTCAAACTGATGCACGCGCACCAGACCCTTGGTATCTTTTCCGTAGGAACCTGCTTCCCGGCGAAAACACGGCGTATAAGCCGTATACTTGAGCGGCAGTTCCTCCTCTTTAAGGACCTCATCACGATGGAGGTTTGTGAGAGGAACCTCCGCCGTCGGGATGAGGAATAGATCGTCGTCTCTCAGCCGGTACATGTCTTCCTCAAATTTCGGAAGCTGGCCCGTACCGGTCATGCTGGCGCGGTTCACCAAAGCCGGCGGCCAAAATTCCTGATACCCGTGGTCCTTCGTGTGGGTGTCCAACATAAAATTGACCAAGGCCCGTTGAAGCCGGGCGCCGTGGCCTGAATACACCACGAAAGCGCTCCCAGCGATCTTAGACCCTCTCACCAAATCGAATATACCCAGGTTTTGTCCCAGCTCAATGTGGTTTTTTAGCTCAAAATCCGGCTTTTTGGGGGTTTCAGACTGTCTAATTTGTATATTTTTTGAACTATCCTCTCCACTTTTTACTGATTTATGAGGTTTATTTGGGACAATTAACAATATTTGATTCAATTTTTCATTTATTTCACCCACTTTTGACTCTAAAACATCTATTTTCTGAGCGATGGACTTCATCGAAGCAATCGTGGGCTTAGGATCTTTCTTTTCTTTTAAGAGTTGGGTGATCTGATCGTTGGCTTTATTCTTCTCGGCTCTCAAGGAATCCAAATCTTTAAGGTAGGTTCTTCGATCAGTGTCTATGCGTAAGAAATCATCAAAATTCAGTTCTGGAGCTCTGGTCTTGAGCATCTGGCGTATCTCATCTTGATGTTCACGGACGTAGGATAAATCGAGCATAAAAACACCTCACAAGTTGCACCTTAAATCCCTATCGGACACCATCAGGATTTTCTTGAGCCGGGAGAGGATCGAACTCTCGACACCTGCCTTAAAAGGGCAGTGCTCTACCAACTGAGCTACCGGCTCTAAAAATCGGACTACCTACCCCCGCCATTAAATCGTCGGCGGGTCCGTCCACAAAGCACCCCCTGGCGAAGGCATCCGCCGCGCTTTGTGGCGGAAACTGTCCGCCTTCGGCTCTGCCGAAGGACGGATCCGTCCTGCTGCGAAGCAGCAGGCGGAAGCTACCGGCTCTAGACTGCTTAAACTTGAGTCAGTTCTTTATCTTTCAATCCTTGAGCCAGATCAATAAGCTGGATATGTTTATCGGTAAGCTTCTGAATATCCGACTGAAACTTGAAACTCTCGTCTTCGGTGATCTTTTTTTCTTTTTCGAGGGCCTTCACCTGCTCGTTGGCTTCGCGGCGTATCGAGCGCAGGGCCACGCGGCCATCTTCGGAGACTTTGTTGACGATCTTCACGAGCTCTTCCCTTCTTTCGCGCGTGAGCGTGGGGACCACGAGCCGGATCACTTTGCCGTCGACGATGGGATTGATCCCGAGGTCCGACTCGAGGATCCCTTTCTCGATCGCCTTAATAGCGGAGATATCCCACGGATGGACCATCAGCACCTTCGGTTCGGGAACGGTGATGTTCGCCATCTGCTTCACCGGCGTGGGCGTTCCGTAGTAGTCGACCCGGATGGCGTCGAGCATCGCAGGATTGGCCCGTCCGGACCGGATGCCGCCGAAATTCTGGTGCACGACCTCCAGTGTTTTTTTCATGCGCTGTTCGGTGTCTTGAATAACCGCTCTGCCCGTATCCATAAGGCTATCCTATTGGGAAACGACGGTCCCGATATTTTCGCCGCTCACGACGCGGCGGATGTTGCCGTCTTTCATCAGATCAAACACGATGATCGGCAAATGATTGTCCATGCAAAGACTGATCGCCGTGGCGTCCATCACTTTTAAACTTTTTTTCAAGACGTCCATGTAGCGGAGTTTTTGAAAACGCCTGGCGGTTTTATCCTTCTTGGGGTCCGCCGAATAGATCCCGTCGACTTTGGTCGCCTTGAGGATCACTTCTGCGCCGAGCTCTATCGCCCTGAGCGCGGCCGTCGTATCGGTCGTAAAATACGGATTTCCGGTGCCGCCCGCCAGAATCACGATGCGGCCCTTCTCAAGGTGGCGCATGGCGCGGCGGCGGATGTACGGCTCGGCGAGCGCTTCCATCGCGATAGCTGTCTGGACGCGTGTGTAAGCCCCTTTGCGCTCGAGCGCGTCCTGAAGCGCCATCGCGTTGATCACGGTGGCCAGCATCCCCATGTAATCGGCCGTCGACCGGTCCATGCCGCGTGAGGAGGCCTCAAGCCCCCGGAAGATGTTGCCTCCGCCGATCACGACGGCAAGCTCAAGGCCCATGTCCTTGACCTCCTTTAACTGCCGCGCGATGGAATCCACGATATGAGGGTCGATCCCGTAACCCGCCTGCCCTTGCAAGGCCTCACCGCTGAGTTTTAAAAGCACTCGCTTGTAGGGCCGCGGCTTTTTCACGAAGAAGCGGCCTCCCCGAGCTGAAAACGCACAAACTGTCTCACTTCAACGGCGTCGCCCAGGGTTTTGGCCGCCCCGTTCAGGAGGTCTTTCACCGAGACCTTGTCGTCGCGGATAAAGGGCTGTTCCAAAAGGCACTGGGTTTGATAAAATTTTTCCAACTTTCCCTGGAGGATCTTTTCGACGATGGCTTCGGGTTTTCCCTTGATCTCCTCCCGATAGATCGCCTTTTCCCTGGCCAAGAGGTCGGCCGGCATCTGATCGCGCGTGACACAGAGGGGGTTGCTGGCCGCGACCTGCATAGCAAGATTTTTTCCGAGTTCCTGAAATTCGGGTTTACCGGCGGACCGGCCGGCGGCCACTTCGATCACCACGCCGAGTTTCCGGTTGGAATGGATGTAACTGAAGAAAGAACCTGAGTCCGACTGTAAAACCTTGGCGCGGCGAATGACTATCTTTTCGCCTATTTTTCCGGAAAGCTCGGCGATCCGCGTGAGGACTTTCTCGGACCGGATGGCCGCTTCGCCCTCTTCAAGGGCCATGGCGAGAGCCATCGAGGCCAGCTCTTTAAAATCATCCGTGCGCGCGACAAAATCGGTCTCACAGTTGGCTTCGACGAGCGCGGCTTTTTTCCCGTGGACGCTCGCGACCACCAGGCCTTCGTTGGCCTCGCGGCCGGCCCGTTTGGCCGCCTGGGCCATGCCCTTTTTCCTCAGGAAATCGATGGCTTTCTCAAGATCGCCCCCGGAGGATTCGAG
>JACPXO010000079.1 GCA_016196505.1 Candidatus Omnitrophota bacterium | reverse complement strand
GCTGGTCCTCATGTCTTTTTTTGGCGTGACCTTGCATTGGCTTCCCGTGTCGGGGCTTACCGCGGTGAACTTTGAGGACCTTTCCCAAGGGGAAAAAGTGTGGGATGTGGCCAGGCATCTCATCCTGCCGGTCCTGGTCTCTTCTCTGACGGGCCTGGCCGCGGTGTCACGTCTGACAAGGAACCGTATGATCGAAATCATGGGCCAACCCTTTATCCGGGCCGCCAAGGCCAAAGGGTTGTCGCTGCGACGGGTGATCTTCGGCCACGCGCTGAGAAACGCCGCCTTGCCGCTGATCACGATCCTCGGGCTTTCGATCCCGGGGCTTTTGGGAGGAAGCGTCATCTTCGAATCTATTTTTTCCATCCCGGGCATGGGGCGGCTTTTTTTCAACTCGGTTTTTAGCCGTGATTATCCGGTGATCATGGGGATCCTGATCTTGGGGGCGGCACTCACCCTTTTGGGCAATGGGAGCGCCGCTGTCTTGGCGCCGGTGTTTTTGGGTGACCGCGGACAGGTCATGGATTTTTCGCATGCGCTTGAAGCCCCCTCGTGGCGGCATGGTTTCGGCACCGATTCGCTCGGGAGAGATCTTTTTTGCCGGATGCTTGTCGGTGCGCGGGTGTCTCTGGGCGTCGGCGCCCTCGCCGTGGCCATCGCGATCCTCGTGGGGCTTATGCTCGGGGCTGTTGCTGGGTACGCCGGCGGTTTATGGGACCGCGTGATCATGAGTTTGGCTGATATTTTTTTATGTTTTCCGACGCTTTTTTTGATTTTGGCCGTTGTGGCCGTCGTGGGCCCCAGTGTTTTAAATCTGATGGCGGTTATCGGGATGACGAGCTGGATGGGAACGGCGCGCCTCGTAAGGGCCGAGGTCTTGACCTTGAAGGAGAGGGAATTTGTGCTGGCGTCCCGGGCTATGGGAGCGCGGGGCCTATGGATAATTTTTAAACACTTGATCCCAAACGCGCTGGGCCCCGTGATCGTGAACGCGGTGCTGGCGGTGCCGGTGGCGCTTTTGGTGGAGAGCGGGTTGAGTTTCCTCGGCATAGGCGTACAGCCGCCGACGCCGAGCTGGGGAAATATTTTATTGGACGGGAAGGCGACGCTAGGGGTCGCCTGGTGGCTGACCGCTTTTCCGGGCCTGGCCATATTCTTAACCGCATTTTCACTGAACGCCTTAGGGGAGACGCTTCACTCTGTTCATTCTTCGGATTGAGGACCTTTGCATTTCCTTCAAAGACCCAAGGCCCGGTTTTGGGGCGTCGAGACCCGCCGTGAAGGACCTAAGTCTCAGCCTTAAGCGAGGGTCTTTCACGTCGCTCGTGGGCGAGTCCGGGTCGGGGAAGACCGTGACCGCGCTTTCGGTTTGCGGGCTCCTCCAACCCGAAAAATTATCGGGCCGCGCCATTTATCAGGGCGACAACGGCGGCGAGACCGATCTTTTCTTGCTCGGGGAACCGGAGCTCCGGTCGGTGCGCGGCCGTGAGATCGCCTACATTTTCCAGAACCCGGCGTCATCATTCAACCCCGTCATGAAGGTGGGATCTCAGGTCGCCGAGGCCTACCAAGCGCATTTCTCCTGCTCAAAAGCCCAGGCCCTTGAAAAAGCCGCCGAGGCGCTCGAGGCCGCGAAACTCACCGACTTCCCGAGAGTGATGCGAAGTTACCCGCACGAGCTTTCCGGAGGTATGAAACAGCGCGCGATGATCGCGATGGCGCTCGTGTCGCGGCCAAAACTTTTGATCGCGGATGAGCCCACGACCGCGCTTGACGCCTCCACGGAACGTGAGATCATGGACCTTCTCAAGGGGCTCAACGCCGACCGGGGGCTCACGGTCTTTTTCATCACGCATGACTTGGGGCTGGCTTCCAGATACTCCGAGGAAATAACGGTTCTGAAAGAAGGCCGGCTCCAGGAAAAAATGACGAAGGGCCCTTCGGGCTACGAGCCGCGCGGGGACTATGCCAAAAAACTCTTCCGGGCCCAGATCTTGGACCTGCCCCCAAAAAGTTTCATAGGGATCGACTGATGCTTCTCGAAGCCCGGGGTCTCAGAAAGACATTTAAGCGCGCCGGCATCACGGCCGTGGACGGCGTTTCGTTCTCGCTGAGGCGCGGGACAACGCTCGGTGTGGTCGGAGAATCCGGGTGCGGCAAATCAACGCTCGCGAAACTTGTGCTTTTTTTGATGGAACCGGACGAGGGGGAAGTCTTTTTTGAAGGAAAAAAAGTCGGCTTTGGCTCGGCGGACGCGCTTAAGAACTTCAGAAAAAAAGTCCAGATCATTTTCCAGGAACCCTTCCTGTCGCTGGATCCGCGTTTGAGGGTGGACGAGATCCTCAGGGAGCCCTTCGCGATCCAGGGGGTCACCGATAAAATTTTTTTAAAGAAAAAGGTCGGGGAGCTTTTAAGACGGGTCAACCTCGGCGGGGACCTCGGCCGGCGTTTCCCTCATCAATTGAGCGGCGGGGAGTGCCAGAGGATCGCCATCGCGCGGGCCCTGAGCACGGATCCGGAGCTTCTGGTTTGCGACGAACCCGTGTCCTCGCTCGACAGTCTCACACGCGCGCAGGTGCTGAATCTTTTGCTTGAATTGCAAAGGGACCGCGGGATATCGCTTTTATTCATTTCCCATGACCTCCGCGCGGTACGCCACATGAGCGATGAGGTGTTGGTCATGAAAGAGGGGCGGGTCTCGCGAAGAAGCCCTTAATTTTTGAATCTCCTTGCAAATGCCGGGCTTCCGTTTTATAATTCTACTTCTTAATTGTAGAGCAAGCGGGGGCCTCTTGAATCTCCTCGAAGCCCTAGCCCTTCGTCTTTAACTCACTGTAATATAATAAGTTACATGAAATGAAAAAACTAATCACGTTTGTCATGGCCGGCGGCAAGGGGGAGCGTCTTCACCCCTTGACTAAGGACAGGGCCAAGCCCGCGGTTCCTTTCGGCGGGATCTATCGCATCATTGATTTTACGCTGTCCAATTGCGTCAATTCCGGCATCCGCCGCATCCATATTTTGGTGCAGTACAAATCCATGTCTTTGGCCAGGCACATCCGCATGGGCTGGAACGTGTTGAACGCCGAAGTCGGTGAGTACATCGACGTGGTGCCGGCCCAGCAACGGGTGGATGAACACTGGTATCAGGGCACCGCGGATTCGATCTATCAAAACCTCTATTCGATCCAGATCGAGAACCCGGACCAGGTCTTGATCCTCGCCGGTGACCATGTTTACAAGATGAACTACAAACGGATGCTCGAGAAGCACCGGGAGGCAAAAGCGGACCTGACGATCGGCGTCGTGCCGATGCCGAAAGCCGAGTCTCCCAACGTGGGGGTCATGGAGGTGGACCGTGACAATTGGGTGGTCGGTTTCGAGGAAAAACCCAAAATACCGAAGACCGTGCCCAACGACCCGCAGTCGCTTTATGCCTCCATGGGAATATACATTTTTGACCGCCGTGTTCTTGAGGAAGAATTGGCCGAGGACGCGACCAAACACGATTCGACCCATGATTTCGGCAAAGACATCATCCCCCAGATGATCGCCAAGCGGAAACGGAACATC
>JACPXO010000063.1 GCA_016196505.1 Candidatus Omnitrophota bacterium | reverse complement strand
ATTCGTGATGGACAGGGGCTCGGCCCCCGACACCGCGACGTTGCGCGCGGCCTCGGCCACGGCGATCTTTCCTCCTTCGTAAGGGTCGAGATAACAATAGGTGGAATTGCAGTCCACGGACATCGCGATGGATTTGTCCGTTCCTTTGATCCGGATCACCGAGGCGTCCGACCCCGGGAGTACCGTGGTGTTTGTGCGGACCATGTAATCGTACTGGTGGTAGATCCATTCTTTCGAGGCGATCGTGGGAGAATCCAAAAGTTTAAGCAGCACGGCGTTCGGGTCCCCCGCGCTTCCAAGCGTTTTCGGGTCAAACTTTTGCGCCTTTTTCAAGTAGGCGGGCTCTTTTTCCTCGCGCACGTAAACGGGTGCCTCGTCCGCGAGGGACTTGGCGGGAATCTCGGCGACCGTGACGCCGTGTTCCTTCACGCGCATGAGCCCGTCGTCGGTGACAAACCCGATCTCTTCGGCATGGAGGTCCCATTTATCAAAAATTTTCTTGGCAACACTCTCCTTGCCCTTTTTCAAAATGACCAGCATGCGCTCCTGGGACTCCGAAAGCATGATCTCATACGGCACCATGCCGGTCTCGCGCTGAGGAACTTTGGCGACATCGATCTCAATGCCGGTACCTCCGCGGGAGGCGGTCTCGCAGGTCGAACAGGTGAGCCCCGCCGCCCCCATGTCCTGTATCCCGACCACCGCGCCGCTCTGTAAAAGTTCCAGCACCGCTTCCAGCAAAAGTTTTTCGAGGAACGGATCTCCCACCTGCACGGCGGGCCTGTCTTTTTCGGATTCCTCGGACAGATCCTTTGAGGCGAAGCTTGCGCCCCCCATGCCGTCCCGGCCCGTCGCCGATCCGAGATAAAAAACGGGGTTGCCCTTGCCCTCGGCCTTTGCTTTCACGATGTCTTCGCGCCGGGCGATCCCTAAGGAAAACGCGTTCACGAGAGGATTGCCCTCATAGCACTCGTCAAAATACACTTCCCCGCCGACGGTGGGGACGCCGATGCAGTTGCCGTAAAACCCGATGCCCCCGACCACTCCCGAAAGAAGGCGTCTCGACACGGGCTCATCAAGTTTCCCGAAACGCAGAGAGTTCATCGACGCGATAGGCCTGGCGCCCATCGTGAAAATGTCCCTCAAGATCCCCCCGACCCCCGTCGCGGCCCCCTGAAAGGGCTCGACGGCCGAGGGGTGATTGTGCGATTCGATCTTAAAGGCGATCACCCAGCCGTCGCCGATATCAACGACGCCGGCGTTCTCCTCGCCGGCTTTCACGAGCATGCGCGAGCCGTCCTTGGGCAGAATTTTTAAAACGTTTTTCGAATTTTTGTAAGAACAATGCTCGCTCCACATGACGGAGAAGATCCCGAGCTCCGTGAGGTTCGGCGCGCGGCCGAGGATCTTTTTGATCCGCCCGTACTCCTCGGGGGTGAGATTGTGTTTAGTAATGATGTCTGGGGTAATGTCTATTGTTTGTGTCATCATTTTACTATTCACCTTGTCACTTTATTTCCAGAATAGATTTAAAGATCTTCACGCCGTCGCTCGAACCGAGCTCCGCTTCCGAGGCGCGCTCGGGGTGCGGCATAAGGCCGAAAACGTTCCTCTTTAGATTGCAGATGCCGGCGATGTTCCCCAGAGAGCCGTTCGGGTTCGCGTCCGCCGTGATCCGCCCGAGGGGGTCCGAATAGCGCACCAGGACCTGCCCGCTCTTCTCGAGCGACGTGAGCGTCTCGTCGTCCGTGAAGTAGTTGCCTTCGCCGTGAGCCACGGGGATCTTCAACACTTCGCCTTTTTTGGTTTTCCGGGTGAAGGGCGTGGCTGTGTTTTCCACCCGGAGATGCACGAAACGGCAGACAAATTTGAGCGACTGGTTCCTGAGCATGGCGCCCGGCAAAAGTCCGGATTCAAGAAGGATCTGAAAGCCGTTGCAGATGCCGATGACGAGTTTTCCGCGCTCGGCATGCTTCACCACGCTTTCCATCACGGGAGAAAACCGCGCGATGGCCCCCGTCCTCAGATAATCCCCGTAGCTGAACCCTCCCGGGAGCACGACGCAGTCGAACTTCGCGATATCCCGGTCCTTATGCCACACGAACTCCGTCGGCTGATCCAAAACGTGCTTCAGGACGTGATAACAGTCATAGTCGCAATTCGAACCGGGGAAAACGACAACGCCGAATTTCATAGATCGTACTTAAATTCTTCGATCACCGTGTTGGCCAAAAGTTTCTCGCACATGGACTTGATCTTCTGCTCGGCCTTGGTTTTATCGATCTGGCCGAGTTCGAGCTCGATGTATTTTCCCACGCGCACGTCCCGCACCTCCGGAAATCCGAGACTCGAGAGCGCCTGATGCACGGCCTTGCCCTGGGGATCGAACACGGACTTCTTCAAGGTCACATAAACCTTGGCTTTCATCCTAGCACCCTCTTAAAGATCATCCCCACGTGTTTCAGGTGATAATCCAGATCGAAAAGCGCCTCGATCTGGCTTCTTGAAAAGCGCCGGGTCACCTCTTTTTCGGACAAAAGAACGTCCTTGAGGATGAGCCGCCTGTCTTTCCATACGCGCTGGGCGCTTTTTTGAACTATTTTGTACGCCGCCTCGCGCGAAAGCCCTTTGTCGATCAAAGCCAAAAGCACTCTCTGGGAAAAGATGAGCCCGCGCGTTTTCGCGATATTTTCCATCATGTGCCGGGGATAGACCTCGAGGCCTTTCAGGATCGCGATCATCTCACGGAGCATGAAATGCGTCAAAATGCAGGAGTCCGGAAACACCACGCGTTCCACGGACGAATGCGTGATGTCGCGTTCATGCCAAAGCGCGATGTTTTCGAGTCCCGCGACGGCGTTCCCGCGCAACACCCGCGCCAGGCCCGCGACACGCTCGCAGTTCACGGGGTTTCTCTTGTGAGGCATGGCGCTTGAGCCGGTCTGCCCTTCCGAAAATGGCTCCTCAAGTTCCAGCGCTTCAGTTTTTTGAAGATGGCGGATCTCGGTGGCCAGTTTTTCGAGAGACCCGCCGACGATGGCCAGCACGGCCAAGACCTGGGCATGGCGGTCACGCTGAAGGATCTGCGTTGAAACAGGGGCCGTTTTCAGCTTCAAAATTTTGAGCGTCTTTTCCTCCACGCGCGGGTTGATATTGGCGTAGGTCCCGACGGCCCCCGAGATCTTTCCCACGGCGATCGCGTCATGAGCCCGGCGCAACCGGGCGAGATTCCGCCTGAATTCCTCATAAAAAAGCAGAAATTTAAGCCCTAAAGTGACGGGCTCCGCATGCACCCCGTGTGTGCGCCCCATCATGGGAGTATTCTTGTATTTTAACGCCTGTTTTTTAAGGGTTCCCAGAAGCTCTTCGGTGGTTTGGATCAGAAGGTCGAGGGCTTCACGGATCTGGAGACTCAGGGCGGTATCGAGGACGTCGCTGGAGGTGAGTCCTTTATGGACAAAGCGCGCGTCCGGCCCGATATGGTCGGCAACGCTCTTTAGGAAAGCGGTGACGTCGTGTTTTGTAACTTGTTCATATTTATTGATTTGTGAAACTTTGAAGCCGGCTTTTCTGCGGATATTTAGAGCGGACTTTTTGGGGATCAGTTTAAGCGCCGCCATTGCCTCGCACGCGGCGACTTCCACGTCGAGTAGGGTCTTGAACCGGTTTTCCTCGGTCCAGATCTTGCCCATTTCGGGCAACGTATAGCGGTTGATCAACTGTGGCTCCGAAACTTGACATTCCCAAGCCCTGGTGGCCGGTGGTTTAAAACCACCTACCCTTGGTATCTCAGGGCTTACCGAAAGAAGGGCTATTATAACAAAATCTGAGGGAACGTCAAAGAGAGACTTTTAGGCGGAGCGGTCGGATTCTTTGGCGTGCCGGACTTCGGCGAGTTCCTTGTCTACGAGGGCGGTGATGACGTAGATCGGGCCGAACACCGTGTCTATCTTCTTAAGCCCGAGGGCGCTGGACACCGGGATGCCGAGGAGAGCGCTCAAGCCCGCCTGGACCATTTTGGACACCGAGACCCGGAACGGGACGCCAAGCGGTTTTTCGATACCCACGAGCCGCACTCTTTCGTGCAGTTTCTCGGCGGCTTCATTGATACCCAGGTCGTCCGGATGGGTTTGGATGTCGTTCACATCGGCCGCCATGACAAGCTGGCCTAGACGGTCAAGCTCAACGCCGTCCAAGACCGCGTTCAGGACCTTCTGGCCAGCTTTAACTTCCACGGCTTTGAGCATCACACTTTGAGAAGAAAGTTTTTCTAAAGTCGTGGGGTCCGGAGCCGGCGTGCCTGCCGGGTAAGTCAAAATAAATTCGAAATGCATCCCGCGCGCCTTGGCGATCGCGTCCAATACTTGAATGGTTTGAGCCAGATCCGTCTCGGAACTTAACACCTCGGCGGGCAGGGTAAAGCCGGTGACGCTCGCTTCAGGGCTTCCACCCTTCTCGGACAGACCCCGGAAGATCTCGTTCCAAACCTTCGCCGTTTGGCCGGTGGCCATTTCATAAGCGTTGAATGACGGGGCTGAGGTTGTGAATGCCCCGCGGGAGAAGCCGGCGCGGATCGCATTTCGCGCGTTTCTTGAAAAGGTTTCGCTGAAAATCGGCTGAGACAAGTTGTTTCCGTCGAAAGGTAGAACAACCGGAATCGCCGAAACAGACACTCCTCTCGGAGTCGCCCCTACCACAAAGAAAACGGGTGCTTGTCGGACCAGGAGAGGGTAAGTCACGGGTTTTGCTTCGGCGTGGACTTCTGCCGCCAAACGTGTAGCGATGGTTCTGGCTTCCCCGGCAAAATCAGTCGCTAGTCGCTTGGCGCTGGTAAGCTCACTAGCCACTAGCGACAAGTCACCAGCAACAACCGTTCTCGCGGCACGTGTACCCGACAAAAGCATGTTCAAATGGATCAGCCGGCCACGTTCTGTATGCTTTGGAGCGGTTTTGGCCCAATCAAGGTAGCCGAGCTCAGCGGCGGATCGTCGAACTCTGGAGGTTCCGGTTAAAATTTCCACAGCCGATTCGACCAGTTGATGCGCGCCTAAAACGACGACGGTCTTGCCGGGATAATCCCGCTTTAAAGTTTTCAGAGCGTCGTGTATCCGTAACAGAAAAGCGGAAAAACTCTCTCCTTGCTTGGGTCCGGCAAAGAAATCCCGCGCTTGCTGTCTCTGCGACTCGGTGACGCCCGTCGCCGCCAGTTCCGCTCTTGTCCGAAGCTCCCATTCGCCCAGATCGATCTCGGAAAGCGCCGGGATAACGACGGGGGTTATCTTAATTTCACCCTGTAATTGCGCAAGACGGACAAATTCTCCGGCCGTTTCATCGGCCCGTTTCAAACCGCTCGTCACAAACACAATAGACTTATCACCCTTCAACAATCGGTCTTTAAATTGACCCCAAAGAGCCAAGGCGCTTTCTCTGGCTTGACCCCTGCCCTGCGTATTCAAGGAGGTCAGCTCAGGTTGCCCTCTCCGCTGTGCTTCGGCGTCGGCGCTCATGCCCTGAACCCGGTTCTGTTCGTTCATAGGCGTCAGCCCGTGAAGCTGGAACCACAACTCCATGCCACCAAGTTCGAACGGTTTAAAATCTTCTCCGTAGGTCACCCGACTGTCTTGAACTTCTTTGAAACCCAATTGACCGGAAAATTTTTTCCAATTCGCGGCACGTGCGCCGGGCGTACGCTCACCCGCCAAAAGAAGATTTAGGTGACGCGCAAAGGCATCAGCAGGGAAAACCGACAACTGTTCGGTCACCTTACCCGAACGCACGGTAACCGTGCCCCGGTCTCCACGGCCTTCTGAAACCGGGACCTCAAAACGGAGTTTACTCCCCAAGCCGTTCAACTGGCGGACCAGATCATGCGGCGGTTGATTGAGAAGGACGGGGACCCCTTCGTAGGTGATCTTGTCGCCGTTCAAAGGATCGAACTCCGCGGCCCGAGCGCCGGATTCCATTAACGCGTGCCAGACGGCATACTCATTACTTAGGTAAGTGAAGCGCTCTAACCCGCTCGGCGTAAGTTTATAATTTCCCCCGGGGGTCTTCCCTAGATACCCCTCGGCAAGCGCGGCCTCGTGCCATTGCTTCACTTCGTCTATGTTGAGCTGAGCCGGCGGTTCCACAACATTTTCTTGCGCTAAAAAACTCATAAACAGTCTATCGTTTATGAATATTTCAACAATATCAAATCCTATTAAGGACCCATCTTTTGGCTTGTCGTTCTCAGCATAAGAATAAATGTCCGGGTAGTGCTGTGAAAACTTTTTCATTAATAGACGAAGCAATATGGCTTGATCGCCCGTTTTCATTCCGATCTCAGGAATAGAAACCTTTAAATCAGTGGCGTTTGGGATCGCGAAGCGCGCGCCGCGCGGAGGAATATAATCCGTCGGTTCTGTTTCCCCGTCCAGATTCTGAACGTAAAAGAGCGTATACCCCAATCCGATCGCGGCGGGCACTGAAATCGCGGCTCCAACTTCCGTGCGGGGGGCATCCGGCGCAAAAACTTCATCAAGAGACCGGCCAAGCATGGCTTGAGAGACCCTTTCTCTGGCTTCTTGGTCAATGTGCCATTCAAGCCACACCACAACGCTGATCTTATTTTCCGGCTTGATAAAAACGAAAGCGGCGCCTATCACCTCTTCCGACCCTGCCCTTCGCGCCTCAACTTTGACGAGGTTTCCTTTTCTTTTCTCCGGATTTTGAGGAACCTCAACCAAAAATACCCTTTGTCCGTCGCCTATATCGATCGTCGCAGCCCGGGCGCCAGCTTGATCAGAGGACAGAGGGCGGAACACAAAGGGCGGACCCGGTTTTTGGTGGTTTCTGCCTTCCGTTATCTGACTTCTGTTTTCTGGAATTCCCGCGGCTCGGGCGCCCTTGGAGATGTTCGAAAGCATCAACCGCGCAGTCTCGATCGTCTCAACTTGTTTTCTGGAAAAAGGACTCCCTTTCCTTTGGGCCTTGGCCATTTTTGGTTCTAAAATCCAAAGTTCTCTTTG
>JACPXO010000062.1 GCA_016196505.1 Candidatus Omnitrophota bacterium | reverse complement strand
ATAAGCCCTTTCATCTCGCGCACGGCCTCATCGAGCCCCACGACGAGCGCCCGCGTCACGATCGAGTAACCGATGTTCAGCTCTTCCAATTCACGTATCTTCGAGACGGCCTTCACGTTCTCATAATCAAGACCGTGACCGGCATGCGCCACGAGTCCGAAGCTACGCGCCAAGCGCGCGGCCTCTTTCAGGCGCAGCCACTCCTTCTTTGTCGCGGATACCGTCGGTTGGTTAGCATAAGTCCCGGTGTGAAGCTCGATCGCGTGGGCGCCTATTCTCTTGGCCTCCTGGATCTGGCGGGGATCGGCGTCAATGAATAAACTCACGAGGACCCCTCGTCGGGAAAAATCATCGACGCAGGCGCGAATGGTTTTGCTTTTCTTAAAAAGGTCGAGGCCGCTTTCTGTGGTGCGTTCCACCCTTCTTTCGGGGACCAGCGTGATCTGGCCGGGAGAAAGCCGCGCGGCTGTCCGTCTCACGGACGGGGCGATGGACATTTCGAGATTCAATTTTATGGAGAGTATTTCTTTGACACGAAAAAGGTCCTGGTCCTGAATATGACGCCTGTCTTCGCGAAGATGCATGACCACGGCGTACGCTCCGGCGCGTTGGCACACACCGGCCGCCCACACCGGATCAGGGTAGCCAGCAGGGGAACCCAGCACACCAACCGGGAGGCGCGCCTGTCTCAGCGTCGCCACGTGGTCAATGTTCACCCCAAGCTTCATGGCTTGTCGGAAGCCGCCTTTTCGATGGGAACGGTGACTTCCACGACATAGGGTTCGCCGGTGAGATGCGTGCCGGCCACGCTTTCGAGAGGGATGTTCTTCGTGACGTTCTGGGTGCTCTCGCTCACATCGACGAGAGCGGTCTCCGCGTTCGAGGCCTCTTCCAACAGCACCTCCGGCCCCACTACGACGATCTGCGGCGGGTTCACGGCCACTTTTTCGGTGACGATACGGTAACCCTCGGGCGGCGAGGTGGCCAAGCGCACTTTGATCGGGAGACTTTTCGCGGTGAGCTTGATCAGCTTATAAGAGGGGTCCGCGATCTTGCTCATCTCCAGGGCCTTTTTTTCGACCTGGGTGATCTCGTCGTGAATATAAAAGTAGGTCGCGGCGGCGAATCCGAGAGCGACAAGTTTGAGGACCAGAGATCCTTTGAGAAGTTTCACGCGGTGGGGCTCCTGAATTTAAACCGGCGATGCTCGCGGCGGCGGGGCGGCTGGTAAAACTCCACGAGAGCCGCGCGCAGGCGCTCTTCATCCAGATCCTTGTTGATCTTCCCTTGGGTCATCAGCGTGATGGTCCCCGTTTCTTCGGAAACCACGATGACGAACGCGTCGGACTCCTCGCTCAAGCCCAACCCCGCCCGGTGGCGCGTCCCGAAGGTCTTCAAAAGTTTTTGACTTTGGGACAGCGGAAAAAGGCAGGCCGCGGCGATGACGCGCTCCCCCTGGATCACCACCGCCCCGTCGTGGAGCGGAGTGTTCGGCATGAAGATCGTCAGCAAAAGTTCCGAGGTGAGCACCCCGTCGAGCGCCATGCCGGTCTCGACATAGGGCTTGAGACTGACTTCCCGTTCGATCGCCAGGAGCGCGCCTATCCGGTTCTTGGACATCGTGGTCACGGCCTTCACGATCTCGTCCACGACACGCTGTTCCTTCATGAACATCCGGAAAAGCGGGCTCTGTCCGATGCGCGTGAGCCCCCGCCTCAGTTCCGGATGGAAAACGATCAAGAATCCGATGATCGAGATCTGAAAAAGGTGGAATAGAACCCAGCGGATCGCCTTGAGGTCCAGCACCTGGGCGATGAAAAAAAGAATGACGAGCGAGACCAGACCTTTGAGGGCCTGAGCCATGCCGCTGTCTTTGATGTAAACAAAAAGCAGGTAGTAGGCAAGCCAGAAAAAACTGATCTCGACGAACGGCTTCCAGAACGACTGGAGCGACTGGATGGCTTCGGCCACGCTAATTTCTCCTCTCGTCGACGGCAAGCGAACGGTCCAAAAGGACCGCCAATTGTTTATGGGCCAGAACGTCGTGCACTCTCAGGATATGCGCCCCGCGGAAAATAGCGGCCGCGGCGGCCGCGAGCGACCCGTAGAGCCGTTCCGAGACCGGGGTGCCCAGCACATACCCGATGAAAGACTTTCTCGAAAGGCCGGCGAGGATCGGCTGTTTCAAAGACGAGAAAAAATCCAGCCGGCCCAAAATTTCAAGGTTTTGCTGAGCGGTCTTTCCGAACCCGAAACCGGGATCGATCACGATGTTCGCCTGGGGGATTCCCGCGTCCAGCGCCAGCCCCACGGACCTTTTCAGATCATCCCGGATGTCTCTCAATAAATCCTTGTAAACCGCGCGCGCCTGCATCGTCAGCGGCGTCCCGCGCATGTGCATCAGCACGATCCCGGCTTTGTAACGCGCGACGAGCTTGGCCAGACGCTTATGGCCTCGGAGGCCGTAAATGTCGTTGATGACTTTCGCGCCCTCGTCCAAGCATGCCCAGGCCACCTCATATTTGCAGGTGTCCACGGAGAGCGGGACCTTGATCTTCCGGGATAAACGCTTGAAAACCGGCTGAACGCGCCGGATCTCCTCCCGGGCCGAAACAGGCCGCGATCCGGGGCGGGAAGACTCCCCGCCGACATCGATAAAATGCGCGCCCTCTTCTTCCATCGCGAGTGCACGTCTTTCCGCCAGCGCGGGGTCCCGGTACAATCCCCCGTCGCTGAAAGAGTCGGGGGTGATATTCAGCACCCCCATGAGTTTCGTTTCGCTCCCCAGACTGACTTGAGCGTCGCCCAGGCGCCAGTTAAACGGAGGCCTTGGGAAAGCCAAGAAGGCCTTTGACTTCCTCCGCATCGAGCACCTCTTTTTCAAGCAGGGCCGTGGCGAGCTTCTGAAGGTCGTCCTTGTGTTCACTGAGCATGTTCTTCGCCCTGACATAGGCCTCGTCCACGAGCCGCTTGACTTCGAGGTCGATGAGACGGGCTGTTTCGTCGCTGTAATTTTTCTCTTCCACGAGATCCCGTCCGAGAAAGATCTGATGCTCGCGGCGGCCGAAAGTCAAATGCCCCAGTTTTTCGCTCATGCCGAATTCGCACACCATGCGCCGCGCGATCTGCGTGGCGACTTCCAGATCATTGTGGGCGCCTGTCGTGATCTCGCCGAACGTCAACTCCTCCGACGCACGGCCTCCGAGCAGTACCACGAGCCGCCCCAAAAGCTCGCTACGGCTCGTGAGATATCGGTCCTCCAGGGGCACCTGCATCGTGTAGCCGAGCGCGGCCGTCCCGCGGGGGATAATGGAAACCTTATGCACCGGGTCCGTGCCGGGCACGAAAAACGCCAGAAGCGTATGGCCGGACTCATGGAAAGCAACGATCTTCTTTTCGCTTTCGGAAATGACGCGGCTTTTTCTTTCGGGGCCGGCCATGACCCTCTCGATGGAGGCCTGCAGTTCCTCCATCCCGACGCCTTCCTTATCGTTCCTTGCCGCTAAAAGCGCGGCTTCGTTCGCGAGATTGGCCAGGTCCGCCCCCGAGAAACCCGGCGTCTGGCGCGCGATCGATTTGAGATCCACGCCCTGGGCGACCTTGATGTTCTTAGTGTGAACTTTGAGTATTTCCTCGCGGCCGTTCAGGTCCGGACGGTCGATGACGATCTGCCGGTCAAAACGCCCAGGTCTCAAAAGCGCCGGGTCCAGAACGTCGGGGCGGTTCGTTGCGGCGACGAGGATCACGGCTTCCTGCGTGTTGAAACCGTCCATCTCGACCAAAAGTGCGTTCAAGGTCTGCTCGCGCTCGTCGTGTCCGCCGCCGATCCCCGCGAAACGCTGGCGGCCCACCGCGTCGATCTCATCGATGAAAATGATACAGCCGCGGCCGCTCTGCTTAACGCTTTTTTTGGCCTGTTCAAAAAGGTCACGCACGCGCGACGCCCCGACGCCGACGAACATCTCGACGAAATCAGAACCCGAGATGCTGAAAAAAGGCACGTCGGCCTCGCCACTCACGGCTTTCGCCAAGAGCGTTTTCCCCGTGCCGGGAGGCCCCATGAGGAGCACCCCCCTCGGGATCTTGCCCCCAAGGCGTTGGAATTTCTTGGGGTCTTTCAAAAATT
>JACPXO010000061.1 GCA_016196505.1 Candidatus Omnitrophota bacterium | reverse complement strand
TGGCGCAAACACGAAACCCAAAGCATCCGCCCCCGCCTCGAGCGCCGTCTCCGCGTCCTTGAGATTCGTAATGCCGCAGATCTTGACCTTAACCACGGGTCAAACTCTTAAGAAGAGCTTTGAGAACCCTCCCGGGATCCCGGCGCGTCATCAACCCCTCGCCGATGAGAACGGAACGCACCCCGAGCCGTTCCAAGTATAACAAATCTTCCTTACTTTTTATTCCGCTTTCTGAGACGATGAAAACCCTTTCGGGAATGCGCCGGAGAAGTTTTTCGGTCGTGCTCAAAGCAACCTCGAATGTTTCAAGATCGCGGTTATTCACCCCGAGCCACCGGGGTTTAAGCGGGAGCACTTTTTTGAGTTCCGCCGGTCCGTGCACCTCTATGAGCGCATCCAAACCAAGCCGCCGCGCCAGACGCGTGAAGGTCCGTAATTGCTCTTTCGAAAGGATCGCCGCGATCAAAAGGATCGCGTCGGCGCCCAAAAGACGCGATTCCCAGATCTGATACTCATCGATAATGAAATCTTTCCTTAAGACCGGCAAGCCCGAGACCGACTTCACGTTCTTGAGCGCCAGGAGGGACCCGCCGAAAAATCTCTCATCGGTCAACACCGAAAGCGCGGCGGCGCCGCCTTTTTCCAGCCCCCGGGCCAGCGGAACAGGATCGAAAGCCCGGCAAAGCGTCCCCCGCGAAGGGGACCGGCGCTTGATCTCGGCGATCACCGAAACCGGCTTTTTCTTCTCCAGCGCACTGAAAAAACGCGCCTTTTTTTTCGAGAGCCCGGCCGCCTGTTTTTTTAATGCCTCGAGCGGAAAAAGCCGCTTGAGACGGCGGACCTCGGCTTGCTTATTTTTTACGATCCGAGCCAAAAATGTCATACCACCGGTCTCCCGGCGAATTCCGCGAGCGCCTCCACATGACGCAACGCACGGCCCTCTTCCATGGCCTTTTGCGCCAAAGGCACTCCCTCGCGTATCGACGAAACCCGTCCGGCGACAAAGAGCGCGGCGGCGGCGTTCAAAGAAACGGCGGCGCCGGCCAGACCCTTTTCCCCGCCCAAGACCTTGAGGGCCTTGGCCTTGGCCTCTTCTTTGGTTTTGCACCGGAGATCTTCCAGCGTCCCCTCCTTTGAAAAACCCGCCTCTTCGGGACGGAGAGTATAAAATTCGATCTTCGAGGCCTTCACTTCGGCTACGGCGGTGTCCGCGACGGGGCTTATTTCATCCAAACCGTCCTGGCTATGCACCACCAGCGCATGCCGGACCCCGAGCTCTTTTAACACTTCCGCCAAAGTCTTGACCAGTCCTTCCTCATACACGCCGATGATCTGGCGCGTAGCGCCGGCGGGATTTGAAAGCGGCCCCAGCAGATTAAAAATGGTTTTTCCCTGGATCTTTTTCCGGGCCGGCATGGCGAAGCGCGTCGCGGGATGAAAGTTCGGCGCGAAAAAAAATCCGAATCCGAACTTTTCTATCGAGGCCTCTATCGCCGGCGGCTTGAGGTTAATGGGGACCCCTAGCATTTCAAGAAGGTCTGCGCTGCCGCAGACGCTTGAAACCGAGCGGTTGCCGTGCTTTGCCACGGCGACGCCTAGACTGGAGACCACGAGGGCGGCCAACGTCGAGATATTCAACGAATGGCGTCCGTCTCCTCCTGTTCCACAGGTGTCGATGAGGTCGGGGTAGCTCCGTGACAGCTTGAGGCAGTTTTTTCTCATGACCCGGGCCGCGGCGGCGATCTCCCGGGCCGTTTCGCCTTTGGCTTTCAAGCGAACCAAAAATTCCTCGATCAAAGCATCCGCCATGGACCCGCTCATGAGCGTTTGCATCACAAACTCCATCTCAACCGGCTCAAGAGACTCACGCCGTTTTAATTTATCGAGAACGCCTTGCAAAGAAAGTTCCGCGAAGGGCATCAGCGTGTCAGACTCAAAAAATTCTTGAGAAGCTCTTTGCCGCTCTGGGTGAGTATGGATTCGGGGTGAAACTGGACGCCAAAGATCGGGTAACGTTTATGCTGGAGTCCCATGATCTCTTTTTCCCTCGTTTCCGCGGTGATCGAAAGCGCGGCCGGAAGACTTTTCCTCTCCACGAGAAGTGAGTGATAACGCGTCGCCACAAAAGGATTATCGAGGCCCCGGAACAACCCTTGGCCATTATGATAGATCTGGGAGGTCTTGCCGTGCATCAGACGCTTGGCCCCCACGACCTTGCCTCCAAAAACTTCTCCGATGCATTGATGGCCGAGACACACGCCGAGCACCGGGATCTTCGGGCCCAAGTGTTCGATCACCGCCTTGGAGATCCCCGCGTCTTTGGGACTGCCGGGACCCGGGGATATCACGATACGGACGGGTTTCATCTTTCGGATCCGCTCGAGTGTGATCTCATCGTTACGAAACACCCGGAGTGTTTGCCCCATCTCCCCAAGATACTGGACGAGGTTGTAGGTAAAAGAATCATAGTTGTCGATCATCAAGATCACCCGCAAACCCCCCTTTCAGCCATCTCGATCGCTTTGAAAAGCCCTTTGGATTTATTCACGGTTTCCTGGTACTCTTTTCTAGGATCGGAGTCGGCGACGATACCGGCCCCCGCTTGAACATAGGCCCAGCCGTCTTTGACGAGAGCCGTGCGGATCGCGATGCAGGAATCCAGATTCCCCGAATAGCTGAAATACCCCACGACCCCCGAATAAAACACGCGCTTTTGGTTCTCAAGTTCGTCGATGATCTCCATCGCCCGTACTTTGGGCGCGCCGGAGATCGTCCCTGCGGGGAAAGTCGCCCGTAGGAGATCATAAAGCGTTTTTGTTTTCTTGAGACGCCCTTGAACGTGACTGACGATGTGCATCACGTGAGAATAGCGCTCAACGGTCATGAATTCACTCACCCTCACCGACTCATAGTCGCAGACGCGGCCCAGATCGTTCCGTCCGAGGTCCACCAACATCACGTGCTCGGCGCGTTCCTTAGGGTCTCCCAGCAATTCTTTTTCCAAACGGTGATCCTCCTCGGCGCTTTGCCCGCGGGGACGCGTCCCGGCGATGGGCCTGAGCGCCGCCCGGCGGTCTTCACAACGCACGTGGACCTCGGGGGACGACCCGACAAGTTGAAAACCTCCTCCGTCCAAAAAAAACATGTATGGCGAGGGATTCACCGACCGTAGGGCCCGGTAGATATCCAGCGGACTGGTCTTGATCTGGGTTTTGAAGGCCTGGGACAACACGGCCTGAATGATATCCCCCTTTTTGATGTATTCCTTCGCCTTTTTGACCGCTTTTTCGAATCCAGCCCGTGAAAAATTCGACGATACTTTTAAAGACCCCGGCTCTGATCCTTGGGGAGTCAAGCGTGGCGGAGCCGCAAATAACCGGAGGCGCCGTATCTCCAGGTCTATCTTCTCAAGCGCGCGGGCGTAGGCCTCCTCGGCGCTTTCATGGCCATCCAGGTAAACGTTTGCGATGACTTTGATCTTCTTGGTCAAATGATCGAACGCAAAAAGCGTATCGGTAAATACAAAAAGTGCGTCCGGGATCTTCAACGTGTCCTTATTCTTATCCGGGATCTTCTCGATGAAGCGCACATTGTCATAACCCAGATACCCCACAGCACCCCCCGAGAACGGCGGCAGGCCTTTCACCGCCGGTTGACGGTAACGGCTCATGATCCTTTCCAGTTCGAACAAAGGGTCGCGTGCCGTCTCAAAATTCTTTTCCTTCCCTTTCGAAATGAGCGTGATCCGCCGGCCCTTGCTTTTAAAAACGAGGGACGGCTCCGAGGCCAGGAACGAGTAACGAGCGAGCTTTTGGCCGTGCTCCACCGACTCGAGGAGATACGAATACGGCTTGTTGCCCAATTTCAAAAAGGCCAAGACCGGCGTTTCAAGATCCGCCAGGATCTCGCGATACACGGGAATGAGGTTTCCCCGTTTCGCCAGCTTCAAAAATCCCTTTTTATCCGGAAAATAAGGTTCCATCGCACTCCGGCTAGTAAACTTTCTTCGGGTCGAACACGAGCTTGTCCGTGACCTGGGTCTGGCCGTCGGGCCCGATCTTCTCAAAGTAACAGCTCAGATAGCCCTTGTGGCATCCCGCGACATTCTGGTTGATCAAAAATAAAAGCGATTTTCCCTCGCAGTCCACCCGCATTTCCTGCACCGCCTGCGTGTGGCCGGAAGTTT
>JACPXO010000056.1 GCA_016196505.1 Candidatus Omnitrophota bacterium | reverse complement strand
GCATACTCGGAAAAGTCGAACCCGCCGTCCCCGGCGCCGAAATAGACGCCGAATCTTTCCGGGACCAGACGGCGGATGTCTATCCCCGCGTCGTGCACGGCCTCACCGGCCGCCTCCAGGGCAAAATGGCTGTTCCTGCCCAAAAAGAGGCCGGTGCCGTTCGTGCGCGTCCATTTCGAAAAATTGAAACCTTTCACCTCGCCGGCGATCTTGGTCGGAAAACTTTCCGCGTTGAAGATCGTGATCTTGCCGATGCCGGACTTTCCGTCGCAGAGGCCCTGCCAGGTTTCACGGACGTTATTCCCGAGCGGTGTGACGGCCCCAAGACCCGTGACAACAACCCGCCGGCGCGGTGAGCTTTTCATGACTCTTTCACCGTCCGCGTCACCACCGAAACGCTTGGGCTGTTGAGCCCAAAAGCGTTCGTCAACGCGTTTTCAATTTTCACCTTCAACGGCTTGTCACAGACCACGCTGAATTTCCATGGCCTTCTGGGTTTTTTGAAGTTCAAAGTCGGCGGGATCGTCTGATGTTTGAGCGCCAAAGAGCTTAGGATAAGGTCGAGCGCGCCCGAGGCGAATCCCGTAAAGCCCGTCACCGCCTTTGAACCGCTCACGGACAATTCCCGGGCGGAACCGTTGACCAGTCCTTCAAGTGCGTCGGCCTCGAGGAGGTCCTCTTCTTCCAGGCCCAGGCCGCTGGCCTGCACATAATTCAACGCTTTCGGTAAGATCGCGGCATCGTGAAGCGCGGCTTCGACCGCCGTTTTGCGTCCGCGGTTGGACGAGGATCCAAATCCGGTGATCTCCGCGTAAATTTTGGCCTTCCTTTTCCGCGCGTGTTCCAGCTCCTCGAGAAGTAAAAATCCGGCGCCCTCGCCGGCCACGAACCCCTTGCCCTCGGCGTCGAGCGGACGGTAAACCGTCGAGGGGTCCGCCCCGGAAGGTTGGGAAAGAACCCCGAGGATCTCATACTGGGTCAGCCCCACGGGGTTCACTTTCGATTCGGCCCCGCCGGCCAGCATCAGGTCCGCCGACCCGCGTTGGATGATGCGGAACGCCTCTCCGACCGCCTGAAGGCCCGAGGAAGCGCCCGTCGTCAGCGTGTTGTTCGGACCCTGGAGATCAAAGAGGATGGAAATATGACAGGCCGGCATGTTGGGAAGGTACTTCAAAAGCCAAAGGGGAAAAAGCGAGGAGATGCCGTCCTCCCCGAATTTTTTAAGGTCCACTTTTCCGTTGGGCCCGACGGCGTTCTGAATGCTCGGCGCCAGTTCCTCAAGCTCGTGGTTCAAAACACCGCACCCCACGATCACGCCGAAACGGTCCCGGGCGGCCGCGGGCACCTCCAGGTTCGAATCCCGGACAGCGAGCGACGCCGCCGCCACCGCCAGCTGAATATCACGGGCCATGACTTTAAGCGACTTTTTCTGGACAACGTACTTTTCGCCGTCAAAATTTTTGAGAACGGCGCCCAGGGGTTTCCAGCCGGCGCCAAGATCCAACACGCCGATGCCGGAGCGGTTGGCGAGCACCGCATCCCATAAGGGTTCGGCGCCCTCTCCGAGCGCCGTGACAGCCCCCAATCCCGTGATGACCACGCGCTTTTTCAAAACTTTTCCTCGCTCATCTTCGCGACGTTGTAAATATCAAAGTGGTTCAAAAATCCCTCGTTGAAAACGACCTTTCCGGCCGAGGGGTTCTCAAGCGACTGAAAGGTCACAAGCAGCAGTGTCGCCTTGGCGGCGATCTTGCCTCCGGACTCCACGGTGCCGGAGATCCAGGCCCCTTCCTCGCGCTCGCTGTCTATCCTGGCCTCCACGAAAAGACGGCACGGAGGACGCACCGGCGCACCGAAGGAAGCGTTCGAGACCTTGGCGAGTATCACTTCTTTCTTAAAATCAAGCCCCAGGCCGAAAAGGACCCCGCCGGCCTGCGCGACCATTTCCACGAGCAGCGTCTCAGGGACCGAGGGGGAGCCCGGAAAATTCTCGAGAAAAAAATCCTCGTCCCCGTTGAAACTTTTGACCGCCCTTGAGAAATGCCCTTTTTTTAAAACCTCAAACTTGTCGATCAGATCCCAACGCATCGGGCCACCGCATAAGTTTTATTCACCGCGTAGGTGACTTCAAAAGTCTTGGACCTCAAAAACCCTTTGAGCCGGCCCCGGCGGCGGCCCGGCACCACCCGTATGTCCTGAAAACCGCCTAGGCCCATCCAAGGCAGGGACAGCGTCTTGAACACCGCCTCCTTGGCCGCCAAAAGCACCGCGAGCCGCTCATAGGGCCGCTGGCCTTTTTGGATGAAGTCCATCTCAGGCGGGCAAAAGAACTTTTTGAGGTGGCGGTGATGCCTGCTGTAGAACCGTTTGGCTTTTTGAATTTCGACGAGATCCACGCCTATGGACTTACGCATAAAGACAGGAAATGGGGAATTTAGCTTACTGCTTGACCGTTGACAACTTTTCGGAGATGTAGTCAACGATCATCCCGACCGTGAATATATTTCCAAGATTGGAAACGAGAGGATTTTTAGAGAACTCATCCCACTGGCCGTTCGGGCTGCTTCTTTTCAACTCCTCGATGCCGGCGGAAGTGATCCTGCCGTCCTTCATGAACCGGGAATCCGTGAGAAGCTTCTCGGGGAAAAGCTCGCCCTTGGGGATCTTGATCTTAAAAGATTTCTCGAGACGGAACACAATGTCTAGAAAATCAATGGACTCGGCGCCGAGGTCCTTGATGAGCGAAGAACCCGGCGCCACCTTGGGCTCATCGACTTTCAGCGCCTGAGCGATGATGGATCGGATGGTCTTTTCTATTTCTTGTCTGCCGTTGTTTATCAAAGCGGGTGGCTCCTCTTCTCAATGGCCGTCAGGGTCAACCCGGCGGACAACGCCTTGC
>JACPXO010000068.1 GCA_016196505.1 Candidatus Omnitrophota bacterium | reverse complement strand
CGCCCTCATCGTCGCGCCGACGAGAGAGCTGGCCGTGCAGTCGATGGACCATTTGAAAAACCTGTCGCGTTATGTCCACTTGAGAGGTCTCGCCGTTTACGGCGGGGTGCCCATGGACCCTCAGATCCGCACCCTAGCGCAAGGGCTGGATATCATTTCAGCTACGCCGGGGCGGCTCCTGGATCACGTGTACTCCGGGCGCATTGATTTCGGGGCTTTGCAAGTCGTGGTGCTGGATGAGGCCGACCGCATGATGGACATGGGTTTTCTTCCCGACGTGCAAAGGATACTCTCTTTTTTGCCTCCCAAGAGACAGAACCTTATTTTTTCGGCCACGATCCCGGACGACATTTTGAGGCTGGCGCAGAAGATCTGCCACGACCCGGTGAGAGTTCAGGTCGGGATGAAATCACAGACGGCCGCCGGCATACGACAGGCGGTGTACCCGGTGAGTCAGCACCAAAAGACGGATCTTTTGCTTCGGCTTTTGAAGAACAGGACCGATGAAATGGAATCCGTGATCGTTTTCACGAGGACCAAATCCCGCGCGGACCGGCTGGGACAAAGTCTCATGCGTTCGGGGATCCGTGTGTCCGTCATCCACGGGGACCGGAGCCAGATGCAACGGTTGAGGGCGCTCGATCAATTTGGGAGCGGACGAGCCCAGGTGCTCGTGGCGACCGATGTGGCCGCGCGCGGCCTCGATATCAAGGACGTTTCACACGTGGTAAATTTTGACGTGCCCCACGCCCCTGACGATTATATCCACCGGGTGGGCCGTACGGCCAGGGCCCAAGCGACAGGGGACGCTTTCACGCTCGTGTCGCCGGATGAGGAAGAATTCCTGCGTGAGATCGAAAGTGCCACTCGTCAGACGCTGCCGCGTGTGACGCTTCCGGATTTTCACTACGAAAAGTCAGGGCCCAGGCCGCAGGCGGGACACACGCCCAGGCCCTCGGGTGGTTTTCAACGCCGGGGCGGCCAGGGAGGACATCACAGGCCTTCGGGGCATTCCTCTCACTCTCAGCATCCCCATACCAGAAATCGTTGATCCGATGATCCCGCGAGGAAAACCCAAATCCATCACTTCCCTTGAACAGCGCATGCTCAATCTGAGCCCGGATTCTTTTCGCTACAAAGTGCTCGATTGCGCCAAGCGTTTTAAGAGTTCTTGGATAGAACTGGGCCAGACCCTTTTTCAGGTCCATCGTGACAAAACTTACAAGGACTGGGGGTATTTGACTTTCGAGGCCTACTGCGCCAAAGAGATAGGGATACGGCAGGCCACCGCGATAAAGCTGCTCAAATCTTATTCTTTCCTGGAACGGGAGGAGCCGGAGTTCTTGAAGCGCCGTACGCTCGACGAGACGGACCCCTCCCGTATCCCGGGCTATGAAGCGGTGAACGCCCTTCGTCTGGTCAAGGAGAGGAACCGGATCCCCGAAGGCGATTATGAAAGTTTGCGTGGAGAGGTTTTGGACGACGCGAAAGAAGACGACCAGATCAAGAAAAAGATCCGTTATCTCCTCAAGGTCCATGCCCCCAAAGAAACCCCCGGAGAGACGGAGGGAAAAAAATCGGAGCAGGCAAAGCGTTTCCAGCTTCAGTTAAGAAATATGCGCCGCCAGATGACGGAGCTCGATTTTCCCGCGTCCGTGGTGAAGAAAGTCGATGAGTTGTTGGGTTTGTTGGAAAACACCCGGTGAAATATTTTACTCCCCAAGAGGCCACTCAAACCCTGCCCCTCGTCAGGAAGATCGTCGCGGATATCCTCGCGGCGGGACAGTCGATGCGGGATATCTCCTTAAAAGTGGGGCGCAACGCCGAGAAGGACCCGGGTGTTGTTCAGCTCATGGGCCGGCTTGAGGAACTTTTCGAGGAACTGGAGGAGTTGGGTTGTTCCTACAAAGACTGGAATTTTTCGGCGGGACTTGTAGATTTTCCGGCTAAGATCGGGGATGAGGAAGTGTTGCTTTGCTGGCGAAGCGATGAGGATTCTTTGAAGTATTACCATGAGATCGAGTCGGGTTTTGCGGCCCGTAAACTGATCCCTAAGAAGTACCTTTCCTGATATGATCCTATTGGCTTATGTGATGCTTGGTGTCGTGGCCGGGATTTTTAGCGGCCTTTTGGGCATCGGCGGAGGGACCCTCGTGGTTCCGGGCCTCGTGTATCTTTTCGGCATGGCTCAGCACAAAGCTCAAGGGACGATCCTCGCGGCTTTTTTGCCTCCGGTGGTGTTTCTGGCTTTTTTGAAATACTACCAAACGGGAAATGTGGACTTGAAGGTCGCCGGGTTTATCGCGGTGGGGATATTTCTTGGGAGTATGCTCGGGGCGAACCTCAGCTTGTCGATGCCCGAGCTTCTCTTAAAAAGGGTGTTTGCGGTTTTTCTGATCGTGGTGGCGGCGCAGTTGATGTTTGGCCGCTGAAGTTTAAGCCAATAAAAAAGCGGCGCTTTCAATAACGAAAGCGCCGCTTTTTTATTAAAGGGATTAAGACAGGTGCTTGGAGATGAGCTTGGTCATCTCGAACATCGAGACTTGAGATTTCCCGAAGATCGGCTTCAAGTTCGCGTCCGCGTTGACGTTTCTCCTGTTTTTCTTGTCCTGAAGGTCGTTCTTCTTGATGTATTCCCAAAGCTTCTTCACCACCTGTGTGCGCGGCAGGGGCTTCGAGCCCACGACTTTGCCCAGCGCATCGCTCGGCTGTAAGGGTTTCATGAATGCTGCGTTCGCTTTTCTCGCCACTGTCGGTATCCCCCATTTTAAAACGGTTAAAGTGTTTCTTTTAGAGCTTTCGCTGACCCCCTATTTCTATCACAAACGGCTCTAAAAGAGAAGCATGTTTTTGGTGTACAATGTCTCCATGACCGGACTCTATCTCCACCTGCCTTTTTGCGCTCAAAAGTGCCATTACTGCGATTTTGTGGTCACGACTTCTGGATCGCCTGCGCTTCGCGAACGTTTTTTCTCAGCGCTCGAGACGGAAGCCGGCCGCTACGCTCCTGTCTTTGAGACAAAGCCCTTTGAGACCCTGTATGTCGGAGGGGGAACGCCTTCGTTCTTTTCGCTCGGGGAATTGGACCGCGTTTTTAACATGCTCAGGAGCCGTTTTCGGTTTGTACCCCAAGCGGAGGTCACTTTTGAAGTGAACCCGGGCGATCTCGATGCCGTCAAAGCCGAGTTCTTGAGGGCGCGGGGTGTCAACCGCATCAGCATCGGCGTTCAGTCCTTTCATTCCGAGACTTTAAAACGGATACACCGTTCCCATGACGCGTCGGCCATAGAAAAGTCTTTCTTGATCTTGAGACAAGCGGGTTTTGACAACCTCAGCGTTGATCTCATGTTGTCCCTTCCCGGAGAGGATCTGGACCGCGTGAAGTATTCCCTGGAAAAACTTGTCGAGCTCAGCCCCGAGCACGTGTCGCTTTATGAACTGACCGTGGAGGAGAAAACGGTTTTTGGCAGTTTGCAAAAAATGGGAAAGCTCGCTTTGCCCGATGAGGAAGAAACCTTGAGGATGCTTTCGACCGCGAGGGAAATGCTGAAAGATAACGGCTATGTTCATTATGAGCTTTTGAGTTACGCGAAGAAAGGCCGCGAGTCACGCCACAACTTGATCTATTGGGCCAACGAAGAATATCTGGGACTTGGGCCCGGAGCTTTTTCTTACCTCGGCGGCCGGCGCTTCAGGGGTTCGGCGTCGGTCGAGGAGTATCTCCAAAAAATAGAAAAAGGGGATTGGTCGGCTTTCGAGGAAGAGATGCTCACCGCCGAGAAGAAAACCGTTGAATCACTGCTTTTGGCTTTGCGGCTCTCGGAAGGAGCCGACCTCGGCCGCTTCGCGTCACTGCCGGAGGGTGTCTCGCAGAGTATCCGTACCCTCGAAGAGAAAGGCCTGCTGAATCAAGACCACCGCCGTCTCCGCCTCACCCCGCGCGGCCAATTCTTCGCCGAAACCGTCTTCACCGAACTCTCCTCTGATTAAACGTTTCCTTTATGCTAGAATGCCGTTGATGACCCCACCACCTCCTTTTAAATCCAAAGGATTTGGCGATTCGCTTTTAAGCGAATCACTCCGCCTCTTTGGATGGATAAGCCTATGGAGTCACGGCGGAGAAAAGGAGGTGGTGGGGTGAGTGGACCCTCCGAGTTGAAAATGGAGTATGAAAAGGCCGTGGATCTCTATGGTCATGGCAAGCCGGACGAGGCGATAGCCGTTCTTAAATCGGTTCTCGAGAAAGACCCTGAGTTTTATGACGCCTACGAGGCATTGGGGATGATCTGCTACAAAAGCGGCCGCTTCGACGACGCCATCGCTTGGACTCAGCGGCTCGCCGAAAAGCGTCCTGATTACGCCATGGCCCATACCAATCTTTCCATCTTTTACATGAAAAAGGGGATGAAAGAAAAGGCCGAAGAGGAAAAGGCCAAGGCCGTCGTTTTAAACTTCAGTAAAACCCAGAAAGACCGGGCATGAGTCCCGGAAAATCTCGCTCCCAGGTGCGGATCGCCCTGATCCAGATGGCCTGTGGCGTCGACCCGTCCGAGAATCTCAAAAAAGCGCTTTCCCGGATCAAAACAGCCGCCGCCAGGGGTGCCCGAATAGTTTCGCTTCAGGAACTTTTTAAAACCCGCTATTTTTGCCAAACCAAAGCCCAAAAAAATTTCGGGCTTGCGGAGAAAATCCCTGGACCTTCCACGGAGACGCTCTCCAAAGCCGCTCGCGCCTCCCGGGTTGTGATCGTCGCGCCGCTTTTTGAAAAGACCCCCACCGGGGTCTATCACAACAGCGCCGTTGTCATTGACGCCGACGGGAAGGTTTTGGGAAAATACCGGAAAATGCACATCCCGTACGACCCATGGTTCTACGAGAAGTTTTACTTTGCACCGGGGGATCTCGGGTTCCGGGTTTTCAAGACGCGCTACGCGAGAATAGCCGTTTTTATTTGTTGGGACCAGTGGTTCCCTGAGCCCGCGCGGCTCGCGGCGCTAAAAGGAGCACAGATCATTTTCTATCCCACGGCGATCGGTTGGAAACCGGAGAACCCCCGGGAGATCAAACTCTATCATGAGGCCTGGGAAACGGTTCAGCGGGGACACGCCATTGCCAACGGCGTTTTTGTGGCCGTTGCGAACCGCGTCGGTCTCGAAGGAAAACTCAAATTTTTTGGAAGTTCTTTTGTGGCGGACCCTTTTGGCTCGGTGCTTTGCCGGGCCTCTTCCTCGAGAGAGGAGATCCTCATTCAGGACTGTGACTTGGGTCTCATCGAAAGAACACGCCGTGAATGGCCATTGTTCAGAGACCGAAGGGTGGACGCCTATGGTGGTATTGCGTCAAATGCCTGAGGGCTACCGCATGCCCGCCGAATGGGAGCCCCATGAAGCGACGTGGCTTGCCTGGCCCGGCAACCGGACCGCCTGGCCCGGCCCATTGCTTAAAGCCGTCGAGTCGGTATACCTTCAGATGATCCTCGCTCTTCTTCCTTCGGAAAAAGTCCATTTGCTTGTCAAAAATAAAGAGCAAGCGTCGGCGGTTCTGAAAACCCTGCGTGCGAAAAAATCCCTCTCTCAGCGTCTGGTCTTTCATGAGCAAAAAACCGGGGACATCTGGATACGCGACTACGGGCCTGTTTTTATAACCAAGAAGCGCGAAAAGGCGTTCGTGAAGTGGCCATTTAACGCCTGGGGAAGAAAATACAAAGACCTTATCCGCGACAACAGAGTGGTTGACGGGCTAAAAGCATTGAAAGACCTTCGGCGATTCGATCCCGGCCTGGTTTTGGAAGGAGGGTCTCTCGATGTGAACGGCCAAGGAGTTTGCCTCACGACGGAACAGTGCCTTTTGAACCCCAACCGCAATCCGGGTTTTTCGAGAGAAAAGATCGGGGATTTTTTAAGGAACTATTTGGGCGTGAGGAAGATCATCTGGCTTAAGAAAGGCATTGAGGGAGACGACACCGACGGCCACGTCGATGAGGTCAGCCGTTTTGTCGGCCCGTCCACCGTGGTGACCGCGATGGAAAGCGACAAGAAGGACGCAAACTTTCGTACCTTGGCCGACAACCGAGAGGTCTTAAAGAACGAAAAAGACCCGGCCGGCAAGAGCTTTCAAATCGTTGAGATTCCCATGCCCGGCCCTGTGAACGCCGGCGTGGGGAGTAAAAAATCCCGGCTCCCGGCAAGCTACGCTAACTTTTATATCGCCAATCGGGTGGTTTTAGTGCCTATTCACGGGCACTCGAACGACCCAATTGCTTTAAAGACCCTCCAGCGTCTTTTTTCCGGAAGAAAAGTGGTCGGTATTGATTGTACGGCCCTAGTTCATGGCCTTGGGTCTATCCATTGCATAACCCAGCAGGAACCCAGGGTTTAAATCCTGTCTTTTATTAATCGTACAAAATCCTAGTTCTAGACCTTGACGCCTATTTGTCCGTCGTGTAGACTTCTTTCAAGTTATTTAATTTTAGGGGGCTAAAGTTGATTTTTTTGTGGAAACCCCCTTTTTATAACTCCTTTAAATCAATATATTTACAAAGCTATATTAGAAGTAGTTTGGCGTCGATTACCGGTTGATCCTCATTAAAGAAAAAAGGTCAATGGAAGCATCAGAAACTGCCCCCGAAAATAAATTATTTAAAAGCCGCTATGGCCTCTTGCCGAGGAGTATTGTTCTTCTTCTCTTAGCGGCCTTTTTTTTCCAAGAAGTAGCCCATGCGGCTCCCTCCGTCGAGTCATTTTCCCACGACATCGTCCGGCATCCCGCTTTTCTCAAGTTACCCAACGCTTCGGCCAGGATCGAGGAGGTCCATGAAGGGCCAAAAGGGCGGCTCATCATCCATATCCAGGACGCCCACACAAACACCAGCGCCCAAAAAAATATCTCGGCCATCCTCGAGGAACTCATCACGCGTTACCAGGTGAAAACCGTGTTCGTGGAAGGCGGGACCCGGGATGACTCTCTCGATTTTTTGAGGCCGCTGGCCCCGAAAAGTATCCGCGAGCGGGTCTCGAAAAAGTATCTGTCGGCCGGCGAACTGAACGGCGTCGAGTATCTGAGTCTTGGGTCCGACTATGACATGGAGGTCCGCGGGGTAGAGGATAGTTCCCTTTACCAGAAAAATCTTGAGACCTACGCGAGCATCGTTTCAAAAAGAGAAAAGATCCTCGAGTACCTAGGGGAGATCACGCGCCGCCTGCCGGCTTTGAAAAAGAAGTTTTATCCCGCCGGGCTTTTCCAGTTCGACGAAACCCGACGTCGTTTTGAGAATAAAGAATCCGACTTCACCGAGTATTACGAAGAACTTGTCAAACGCGCGCCGCTCACCGGCACCGGTCTCCTCGGTTTTCCGAACATTCTTTTGCTTAAAAATTTGAAAGCGCTTGAAAGCGCGGTTGATTTCGACAAGGCCAACGCCGAGCAGGAAGGTCTTTTGAAGGTGTTGTCCGAGAAAGATCCGGAGAGTGTTGGGGAGATCCGGGAGTTTCTGGGGTCGCTCACGAAACTCAAATTCCATTCCCAGCCCCCGCTTTTTTTCTACGAGAATTTGCTTATCTCAGCCCGAAAGGCCGGCGTCCCTAAGGAAGCGACGGCGAACCTCGCCCAATACACGGAATATCTGAAACTTTACGCCTCGGTGGACATGACGGGGCTTCTCGCCGAAACCAAAGCGCTTGAAAGGGAGATCTTCAAAACCTCGCTGACGGAAGAAGACGCCAATACCCTTTACGAGATCGACGCGTATCTTTCGCTTTTAAAGAACCTTTTTTCTCTTGAGATCACGGCGGAGAACTTCAACGCTTACTTCGCCAGGAAAGCGGACGTGAGGTTCGAAACCGTCATGATGCTCGCTTTCTTGAACCGCAAACTCTATGACCTCGACCGTGCCTCCGAGGTG
>JACPXO010000077.1 GCA_016196505.1 Candidatus Omnitrophota bacterium | reverse complement strand
TAAAGTCCTCTCTTCGAGATGGGTCTTCATGCCGAGCTTCCGGTTCAACACGAACCGTCCGACCGCGCCCAGGTCATAGCGCTTCGGATCGAAAAATAAGCGGTCCACCATGGTTTTGGCGCTCTCGAGCGTCGGGGGATCACCGGGCCTGAGCTTCCTATAAATATCGACATAGGCCTCGTCGACGCTCTTGGTATGGTCTTTTTTCAGCGTGGCGACGATCTCGGGGACCTGCGTGCGGGTGATGAGAATGGATTTGACCCCTTCGTGGGACATGCGGGTGATGAGCTCACGCGTGAGCGGCATCCCCTGTTCGGCGATCACCGCCTTCGTCTCCGGATGCGGCACATTCTGCGCGAGCGTATGCCCGACCAGATTTTTGGGGTTGTAGCGGTTGATGGACTCGATCTTTTCTATTCCGCAAAATGCCTTGATGATCGCCTCGTCCGTCTCGTACTTGAAAATCCGCAACAGGGTCGTCGCGAGCAATTTCTTCTTGCGGTCGATGTAGGCGTACAGCGTGTCATTGATATCGAATTCGAACTCGAGCCACACGCCGCGGTGAGGGATCACGCGCGCCGAAAAGAGAACCTTGCCGTTCGGGTGCAGGGACTTCTCGAAGGAAGCACCGGGCGACCGGTGCAATTGGCTCACGATCACGCGCTCGTCGCCGTTCACCACGAAAGTGCCGTGTTCGGTCATGAGCGGAAGATCTCCCATGTAGATCTCCTGCTCCTTGGTCTCCTCGCTGTTCTTGAGACGGATCTTGACCTTGAGCGGGGCGGAGTAGGTCATGCCCTTCTTGTGGCACTCTTCGAGCGTGTACTTCGGCTTTCCCAAAGAATAGGAAACGTATTCCAGTTTGTGCTTTCCGTCGTAACTTTCGATCGGAAATACCTCATGGAACACCTCTTCCAGCCCGGCGTTGCGGCGGCGGCTTTTGGGCACGCCCGCCTGGATAAAATCGTCGAACGATTTGGTCTGGATCTCGACCAGATGCGGCATCTCGGCCACTTCGGGAATCTTACCAAAGTTGTAGCGTTTTATCATAGAGACACGCAAACCCTCGGAATTAAGTTGTGGTTGGGCTTACTTAAGCTCGACCTGAGCGCCGGCGGCTTCCAGGGCTTTCTTGATCGTTTCCGCTTCTTTGACCGGCACGTTTTCTTTGATGGGTTTCGGAGCCGCGTCCACAAGGTCCTTGGCTTCCTTAAGACCCAGCGTCGTCACGCCACGGATCTCTTTGATCACGCCGATCTTATTGGTACCCGCGCTCTTGAGAATAATGGTCACGGAGGACTTTTCCTCAGCGGCGGCTGCGGCGGCACCGGCGGCTGCGGCGGCCCCTGCGGCCATCATCATCGGAGCGCTTGCGGAGACCCCGAACTTCTCTTCAAGGGCCTTCACGAGCTCCGCCAACTCCAATACGCTCATCGTTTCGATGGAACCGATGATCTCCTGCATCTTTCCGCCGGAGGTATTTTTGGGTGTTTCAACTGTCTGTGTCATGGGTTGTTCTCTCCTTTTTTCTTAGCCAATGCATCCAAAACGGTGACTACTTTCTTCAAAGAACCTGACAAAACTCTGACAAATTTTGAGATCGGCGACTGCAGGCCTACAACGATCTGGGTGAGCAGCACTTCCCTCGACGGGAGACTCGCCAAGATCCTGATCTTTTCCGGGGCGACCACTTCCCCGTTCAAAAAACCCTGTTGGATCTTGAACGCCTCGTTCTCCTTGGCGAAATCCACGAGGATCTTGGAGGAAGCGACCACATCGCCGCTCGCGAACGCGATCCCACAGGACCCCGTGACCCCCGACGAGAGGTCTTTGAACTTCGACCGGTCGAGCGCGATACGGCAAAGACTGTTCTTCACCACGAGATAACGGGCGTTGGCTGACCGGAGTTTCGCGCGCAACTTGTCCAGGGACGTCGCCGGCACGGCCGCGTGCTGGGTGATAAAAAAAGCGGGCCTCTGCTTAAGCTCTTTTTCGATATCCCGGATGATCAAGTTCTTTGAAACTCTGCTGAAACCTGTTTCTTTCATCTATTCCGCGCTTTCCTCGATCTTGATAAACTTGGCGATGTCGAGCTTGACACCGGGCCCCATGGTGCTCGACAAGTGGGCCCCTTTGATAAAAACGCCTTTGGCTGACCTTGGCTTAGCTTTGACCAGGGCCTCGAGCAGCGTCGTGACGTTTTCCACCAGTTTTTCATCCCCGAACGACAGCTTCCCCACGAGGGTGTTGACGTTCCCGAACTTGTCCATCTTGAACTCGATGCGCCCGCCTTTGACTTCTTTCAAGGCCTTGGCCGGATTGTCGGTCACGGTGCCGGCTTTGGGAGAAGGCATGAGCCCGCGGGGCCCAAGGACTTTCCCGAGCTTGCCGACCTCTTTCATCATCGAAGGCGTCGAGATCGCCACGTCAAAATCCATCCAGCCGCCCTGCACTTTTTCAATGAGGTCGTCTCCGCCCACGAAGTCCGCCCCCGCTTCTTTGGCGAGCTTGGCCGTGTCGTCCTTTGAAAAAACGATCACCCTCAAAACTTTTCCCTGGCCGTGCGGAAGCACGGCGGTGCCGCGGACCGCCTGGTCGCTGGCCGAAAGGTCCACGCCGAGCTTCACCTGGAGCTCCACCGACTGGTCAAACTTCGTCGGCGGCGCCGATTTGAGGATCTTGACGGCGTCTTTCAGCCAATAGGACTTCCCCTTCTCCGTGAGAGGGGCCAACGCTTTTTTTCTTTTAGATATCACGGCGGGACTCATGGGGAACCCTCTTCCACTTCGATACCCATGCTTCGGGCCGTTCCTGTGATGATCCGGATGGCGCCGTCCATGTCTTTGGCGTTCAGGTCCTTCATTTTTTCCTCGGCGATCTCGCGGACTTGCGCTAAAGAAAGCTTCCCGACCTTCGTCTTGTTCGGCTCGCCCGAGGCCTTCGCCAAGCCGCAGGACCGCTTGATCAGCACGGGGCTCGGCGGACTTTTAATGATGAACGTGAACGTCCGGTCTTCGTAGATCGTGATGACCGCGGGAAGCGTCAAACCCTCTTTTCCCTTGGTCCGCTCGTTAAAGGCCTTGCAAAACTCCATGATGTTGACGCCGTGCTGGCCGAGCGCCGGGCCCACCGGCGGCGCGGGATTCGCCTGGCCCGCGGGACAATACAGCTTGATAGTGGTTTTTATTTTTTTTGCCATGGGAGGTCTATGTTTTCTCTACCTGCCAGTACTCCAACTCCACCGGCGTCGTCCGGCCGAATATGGCTACCAGGACTTTCAGTTTCCCCTTGTTAGGGTTGACTTCCTCGATCGTCCCGTTGAAATTGATGAAGGGCCCCTCTTTCACGCGGACGCTTTCGCCTTTTTCATAGATCACTTTCGGCGTCGGTTTCTCTTTTTTCTCCTCGGCCTGCTTGATGATGCTCGCGACCTCGGCCTCCTTGAGAGGCAGGGGTTTGCGGCCCGAGCCAATAAATCCGCTCACGCCGGGCGTATTCTTCACGAGGTACCACGTGTCATCCGTGAGCTCCATCTCGATCAGAACGTAGCCCGGGAAAAACTTGCGCGTGGATATCTTTTTCTTGCCCGCCTTGATCTCCGACACCTTTTCGGTGGGAATGAGGACCTGGCTGACCTTATCCTGCAGACTGAACTGCTGGGCCCGGGACTCGAGGGTCGCTTTCACGCGTTCCTCATGCCCCGTCTGCGTGTGTATCACGTACCAATGTTTTGCGATCTGCACCACCACGGCTACCTCAACAGCAATCTAAGAAAAAACGAGAAAATAAGATCCGAAAAACCTATGAACGACGACAAAATGAACATGGTAAATAACACGACACTCGTCGAGCCGATGAGCTCCTCACGCGTGGACCACGTGACTTTTTGCATCTCGGCGCGAACTTCTCCGAAAAATGACCTGACTTTTTTTAACACGCTCTCTTTCCTTCCGGATCAACGTCTGACCCGCTTGCTTGAAGAATGGCAGGAGCGGCAGGAATCGAACCTGCAGTCCCGGTTTTGGAGACCGGTGGTTTACCGTTAACCGACGCTCCTATACCGAAGCCAAAAAACTTTTTAAGTAGTAAATATAAAAAAAGAAAAAAACCCTATATCAGGATTTTTCAATTTCAAAAAATCCGATCTAAAGTCAGCTTACTTTAGTTCCTTGTGAGCCGTGTGTTTACGACAAAAAGGACAAAACTTCTTTAACTCGATACGTTCCGTGTGCAGCTTTTTATTCTTTGTCGAGGTGTAATTCCGACGGCGGCACGTGGTGCACTCAAACTGGATGAACTCTCTCATAAAAGTTCCTGGCAACAAAAAAACCTCGAAAGTTTTAACCTTTCGAGGTTTTTGGGGTTACCCCAATATCTCCGAAATGACGCCGGCCCCGACCGTGCGGCCTCCCTCACGGACGGCGAAGCGAAGTTCCTTCTCCATGGCGATCGGGGTGATGAGCTCGGCGGTGATGGACACCGAATCTCCGGGCATGACCATCTC
>JACPXO010000066.1 GCA_016196505.1 Candidatus Omnitrophota bacterium | reverse complement strand
TCATGTCTTTACTTGTGGTCCCAAGGGGGAGGAAGGCGTTGGCTTTTCCTGGCCGCCGCCGTGGCTTTTTACGCTTGCAAGTCAAAGCCCTCGGCGTTTGTGATCCCTCTGGTTTCGGCGGTGTTTTTGGCGTTGAATTTTAAAAAGTTTAAAAAGGGGGCCTGGGTTCTGGCGGCGTTCTTCGCTGTTCTGGTTTTTGGGGCGGTTTTCTTCGGCCGGGAGTTGTGGGGCCTCGCGCAGTCCCTGCGTTGGGAGAATATCCCAAGAATGCTTTTTCTGAATACGGAAAATGAGTTTGAGCCGGAGCGTTCGCTGGCTTTGTTTGACATTAAATCCGTGGTTCCCGTGTCCCTAGCGAGAAATCTCAACTTCTTTTTTCTTTGGCTTGTTATTTTTTCGGTCGCTCTTCTCTTTAAAAAAGGGAGGTTCCGTTTTGAAAAGCCGGTGCAGTTCGTTTGGCTGTGGTTCGCGGCGGAAGCGGCGTCTTTCGCTTTTGCCGACAGCGCTCCCCGGTATTTGACGGACATTTTACTGCCGGCGGTCATCTTGATGTGCGTGCTGTTTCAGAAGGCCTGTGACGAGCTCAGGTCCAAAAAAAGACGCCTCGTTTTTGGCGCCGTATTCTTAGCGGGTTTTTTGTTCGGCGTCATCGGCAACGTTCAGCATCTGATATTTTTGAGGGATTGGAAGATCGGTTATTTTTACTCGCTCAGCAAACCGGCCCAAGTTATATGGAATCACGAGAATCGTCGTCCGCTTGACGCGCGGGTCCCTATCGAGACCTTAGTCCCTTTTGCCTGGCCGGCGCTAACCTCAGAAATCGACGCAACGCTTCTTCAAGGGTCGCCCCGTAAGAAAAAGTCGCCTGAAGTCACGCTTCCCGAGCTTTTGGCTTTTAGCGACCTTGCCGATATGTACCCGGCGTCTTATGACCCCCAGCGAGCGCGGGCGTTCTCTTCCGGACGAGAGGTCGTCTACGGCGTATCTTTCAAGGAAGAGACCCCCAAAGGTTTCAGTGTTTTGACCTCTTTACCCGCGGTCCCGCCATCGCCGATCACGGATGCGCTTAAAGGTTTTAAGCATAAGAAAAGAAACGAGCGCCTCTGGATCTTTGTCCGCGGCGCTTGACAAAGACCCCGGAAATCGCTATCATCTAATAGTTAGATAGTATAACTATTAGGAGAGTTGATGTCCGGCCCGTCGCTCAACGACTTCAGTAAACAAGTGGTCACCATCATGCCGCTTATCCTGCGCGAGTTCGCCAAGCGCGAGGACAATGAACTCACACGCGGCCAGATCACGTTCCCGCAGATGGTGGCGCTTCACTACCTTTCCCAGCATGAAAAAGCGAAAATGACGGACATGGCCAAGGCGCTGTCCATTCAAATGAGCTCGGGGACGGTGCTCATCGACCGCCTGCTCCGGGCCCGGATGCTGGAGAGGTGGCACGACGACGCTGACCGGCGCGTCGTCTGGGTATGTCTCACCTCACGGGGGAGACGAGTCATTTCGCAGATCCTGAGGCAGAAGCGTCAAAGCATCCAGGAAATTTTTAAAGTGTTGAACGAGAAAGAACGCCGGGATTATTTATCCGCGCTCCTTAAAGTCAAGTCACACCTTCAGGCGCCGCCGAAAGAATGACCATGCGTTGCCGCGTCTTTTTTTGTGTTGCCGCAGGTCTTTTATCCTCCTTGCTCGCCACGGGCCCGGCTTTAGCGCTCACGCTTCACGAGGCCTATGATCTTGCCCTCAAGCAGAGCGAAGACATCGTGATGAAAAAAGAACTCTTGAACGAGGCGGAGGCAAGGTTTTACCGCGCTTTCGCGGGCGTCACACCGAAAGTCAATTATTTGATCACTCATCAGGAACAGGACGCTCCGGAGGGTGTTTCTTCCGAGGGAGTCGCGGGAAGTCTTTTGCGCCAGTCCACCCCTCAACAAAAATTTGTTTTTAGCCAGCCGATCTTCACGGGGTTTAAAGAACAAGCCGCGATCGCGGGAGCGGGTCTTGAAAAAAAACAACGTGAACTCGAGCTCGCGCGCGCCAAAGAGCTTTTGTTCATAGACGTGATGGAGGCGTTTTACGCGGTGCGGCAGTCCGAGAAAGACGAGGAGATCTTGAGCGAGTCGCGCCTGCGCATCAAAAACCGCGTGAGGGATCTCGTGTCCCGCGCGCGCATCGGCCGTTCGCGCGACAGCGAAGTCCAGGCGGCTTTGTCGGACCTTAGGACCACCGAGGCGGAACTTCACGAGGCCCGCAGTCTCACCTGGATCTATCGGCAGCTTCTGGAGTTTTATATCGGAAAAGACCTCGAAGGCGGCTTGAGCGAAGACGAGGAAAACTCAGAACTTGTTCTGGAATTGGATAAAAAGGAAGTTTCGGTGAGATCCGCGCGCCGATCAGACGTGAAGGCCGCCGAGGCCGCGAAGGGCCTGGCCGAGAAAAACGTCACGATCGCGCGGTCCAGGCTTTATCCTTCCGTGAAACTGGACGGGAATTACTACACGGAACGCGTCGGCACCCAGAAGGATGTGGATTGGGATGTGCTCTTCACGGTGGACGTCCCGGTGTTCAAGGGGACACAAACGGCGGGCGAGATCAAAGAGGCGGCGGCTCAGCGCGAAAGAGCCAAGGCGGAGTTTGAAAAATCCAAGCGCTTGGCTACGCTCGAGATCAGGAACGCTTACGAAAAATTAAAAGCGTCGCATGCCAGGCACAGCGCCTTCCGGCAGGCGGCCAGGCACGCGGGAAAAAACTATGAGCTAAATACCCTCGAATACCGGCGCCAGCTTGTCAGCAACCTGGATGTTCTCGAGGCGTTGAAAAAATACCAGGAGGTTCTCCGCCAGTGGAATGCCGCTCACTTTGAGATGAGAAAGAATTATTGGAAGCTGAGGGCAGCTGCCGGCGATCTGCCCATGGAAACCCACGCAAGGATAGCGAAATGACCCTATCCGACATTTCCATTAAAAACCCCGTTTTCGCTTGGATGCTGATGGTCGGCCTCATCTTTTTCGGGTGGATCGCGTTCACGGATTTGGGGGTCAGCGAAATGCCGGACGTGGACTTTCCGGTGGTCTCGGCGAGGATCACATGGGAAGGCGCCGCGCCCGAAGTGATGGAAAGTGACGTCGTCGATATCGCCGAGGACGCCGTCATGAGCATTCAAGGAGTGCGCGAAGTCTCCTCCTCGACCCGCCAGGGGGTGGCGGAGATCACGGTGGAGTTTGAGCTTGAACGGGACATCGACGCGGCCCTCCAGGAAGTGCAAACCAAAATGACACAGGCGCAATTACGGCTTCCCAAAGAGATCGACCCGCCGGTGGTCACTAAAGTCAATCCGACGGATCAGCCCATTCTCTGGCTCGGAGTTTCCGGGAGCATCCCGCGCCGCGAGCTCATGGGATACGTGCAGGATGTCTTGAAAGACCGTTTTCAAACCATTTCCGGCGTGGGCGACATCATCCTGGGCGGGTATGTGGACAGGAATCTGAGGGTGTGGATCTCGGGCGATAAACTTGACCAGTACCAACTCACGGCTATGGACGTGGTGGACGCCATCCAATCCAACCATTCGGAGGTTCCGGCCGGCCGCATCGAAACGCCCGAGAAAGAAATGAACGTCCGGGCGATGGGTGAGGCCTCCTCGGTCGCGGAGTTCGGAGACATCATCATCTCGCACCGCGGCGGCCACCCGGTTTATAAACCTATTTATCTTAAAGATGTAGCGGTGATCGAAGACGGCCTGGCGGACCAGCGGCGGTTGTCGAGAGTGCAGGGACGTCCCGCCGTGGGACTCGGGATCCGGAAACAGCGCGGCTCGAACGCGGTCGAAGTGGCGCATGAGGTTAAAAAGCGGCTCAAGGAGGTTCAAAAAGAGCTTCCTCAGGGGATGGATATCGGCATCAATTTTGACAGCACGCGCTTCGTGGAGGACTCGATCCGAGAGCTCATTTTCATGCTGATCCTCTCGGCGCTTCTTACGTCTCTCGTGTGCTGGGCTTTTTTAGGGTCGTGGAGCTCGACCTTGAACGTCCTGCTCGCGATCCCGACGTCCATCATAGGGGCTTTTTTGTTTTTCAGATTCATGAATTTTACGTTGAATACGTTCACGGTGCTGGGGTTGTCCCTGGCCATCGGCATCGTGGTCGACGACGCCATCATGGTGCTGGAAAATATCGTCCGTCACCGGGAAAAGGGCCAGGAAAAAGTGGAGGCGGCGCGGAGCGGCGCACGCCAGATCACGTTCGCGGCGGTGGCGGCCACGGCGGCGCTCATAGCGATCTTCCTGCCGGTGGCGTTCATGAAAGGGGTGATCGGAAAATTTTTCTTTCAATTCGGCGTGACGATCTCGGCCGCGGTGCTCTTGTCGCTTTTGGAAGCGTTGACGCTGACCCCCATGCGTGCGTCACAATTTCTGCGGGTCGGAGAGCGGACCACGCGTTTCGGAAAAATGATGGATCACTCTTTCACGGGACTGGCGAAGGCGTATGGAAAGGCCTTGGAAGGAGTACTCAAGCGCCGGTGGTTGGTCGTGGGCGCGGCTCTTCTGGTTTTTATCGTCTCGCTGAGCTTGTTCAAAGTTCTACGAAAAGAATTTGTGCCGCCGCAGGATCAGGGAATGTTTTTGTGCCGTCTGCAGACCCCCGTGGGGTCGTCGCTTGAATTCACCGACTCGCGGTTCAAGCAGGCCGAAAAATTCGTCTTAAGCTGTTCCGAGGTCAAGCGCTATTTCGGCGCCATCGGCGGATTTGGAGGCGGGGAGGTGAACACGGGGATTTTATTCGTGACGCTTAAGGATAAAAATGAACGCGGCATTCGGCCCGGGTTTAAGCATCCTTTAAGCCAGCAGGAGCTCATCGGGGTTTTCAGGAAAGAGCTCAACAAAATTCCGGATACGAAGGCGTTCATCCAAGACTTATCGACCCGAGGTTTCACGGCCCAGCGGGGGTTTCCGGTGGAATTTACTGTGCGCGGCCGGGACTGGGAAAAACTCGCCGGTTACTCCCACGAGATCATGGAACGTATGAGAAAAACGGGACTCATGGTCGACGTGGACACCGACTATCTCTTGGGGGTCATGGAGGTGCAGATCAAGCCGAACCGCCGCAAGGCGCAAGAGCGCGGTGTGGATATGGCGACGATCGGGAACACCGTGAACGCGCTTATCGGCGGCCAGCGTGTCGGAAAATATACCCGGGAGGGCAGGCGTTATGACGCGCGGGTGCGGCTTGTCGCGGATGAACGCATGAATCCTGAGGACATTGAAAGACTTTGGGTGTGGAATAATCACGGGGAGATGGTGAAGTTATCCGACGTGGTCGACGTGGAGCTTAAACCGTCGCTTCTCAGCATCACGCGCAGGGAGCGTGAGCGGGCTATAGGGATCTTCGCCAACGTCACCGCCGGTAAGTCACAAAGCGACGCGATCGACGCCGTCACTCAGATCGCGAAAGAAGTGCTACCGGAGGGGTACCGTGTGGTCTTAAGCGGAAGCGCGAAGGTATTTAAGGAATCCTTCAGCAGTTTGTTTTTCGCGTTGTGGCTTGGGATCATCGTGGCTTATATGGTCCTGGCGTCGCAGTTCAATAGCTACATCCATCCTTTCACGGTGCTTTTGGCGCTGCCGTTCAGCATTTCCGGCGCTTTGTTCGCTCTCCTGGTCGCCAACCAGTCCCTCAATATTTACAGCATGATCGGATTGATCCTTTTGATGGGTATCGTAAAGAAGAATTCCATTCTTTTGGTGGAATTCACCAACCAGATCCGGCGAGAGGGCATTCCCGTAAGACAGGCGCTGATCCAGGCCTGCCCGATCCGTTTGAGGCCCATTCTGATGACCTCTATTGCCACCATCACCGCCGCGATTCCGCCGGCCCTGGCGATAGGTCCTGGAGCCGAGTCCAGGATCCCCATGGCCGTGGCTGTCATTGGTGGTGTCATTTTATCCACGGTGCTCACGCTCTTTGTAGTTCCGTGCGCTTATGATATACTCTCCAAGTTCGAACGCCCCTCAAAAGCGCCGGCAATTCAAGAAGGGTAACCTCGTATGATCTGTTGTCTGGACTTGGAAGGCGTCCTGGTCCCGGAGATCTGGATCCAGGTCGCCAAAAAAACAAAAATCGACTCTCTGCGGCTTACCACGCGCGAGGTGCCGGATTATGACGTTTTGATGAAGCGGCGCCTCGGGATCTTGCGGGAGTACGGCGTCAAGCTCAAAGACATCCAGAGCGTCATTTCCAAAATAAAGCCGCTGGCCGGAGCGCGCGGTTTCTTGGACAAATTGCGCGGGCATACCCAGGTCGTCATTCTCTCCGATACGTATTACGAATTCGCGGGACCGCTTTTAGAAAAGCTCGGGCATCCCACGCTTTTCTGCAACTGGCTGGAAGTGGACGCGCACGGCAGGTCGGTTTCAAGGTCCGCGCGGCGGGGGATTCCTATAACGACGTCACCATGCTCAAGGCCGCCGATGAGGGGATCTTTTTCAACCCGCCGTCTCAGATCGCTCGAGAGTACCCGCAATTTCAAGTGACCACAAGCTATCGTGAACTTCTAAAGGCCCTCACCCGTTGATTTTCAAGATCCTCTCCTGGAACGTCAACGGTGTTCGGGCGGTTTTGAAAAAAGGGTTCTTCGACTGGTTTAAGAAAGAATCCCCCGATATCCTCTGTCTTCAGGAAACCAAGGCCCAAACCCATCAACTGCCCCCCGAGATCCTTTATCCGCCGGGCTATCACGCCCACTGGAACGCCGCGAAACGTCCGGGATACAGCGGGGTCGCGACCCTCTCGAGAACAAAACCCAAAGCGGTGGATCTCGGCTTTGGGATCCCGCGTTTCGACGACGAGGGCCGGGTGCTCGAGACGGAATTTGAACCCTTCACTTTGTTCAACATATATTTCCCGAACGGAAAAATGAACGACGAGCGCCTGAAGTACAAGATGGATTTCTACGACGCGGCGCTCGAAGTCTTCAAGAAATTGAAAAAGAAGAAAAGGGGGATCGTCGTGTGCGGCGATTACAACACGGCGCACCAGGCGATCGATCTGGCCCACCCGAAAGAGAACGAGAAGGTTTCCGGTTTTTTGCCGCTCGAGCGCGCGTGGATGGACAAGCTCGCCGCGAGCGGTTTTATCGATACTCTCCGGGTTTTTAATCAAGAACCCGGCCAGTACAGTTGGTGGGACCTAAGGACCGGCGCGCGGAGCCGGAATATCGGTTGGAGGATAGACTATCATTTTATTTCGGAGAACTTAAGGCCCAATCTTCAAGACGCCTTTATCCTGCCGGAGGTCATGGGCTCGGATCATTGCCCGGTGGGCATCACCCTCAAGTTTAAATAATTTTAATCAAATCTTGACAGGTTTAGATGCCTCCCGTTTTTTCGTAATATGATCGTAATAATTCTGAAAATCACCCGTCACGATGGCCGGTAAAATTCTAAATCTGCCCGGATTTATAGCCGAAATCCGTGAATTAGAAGTTGACAGTTAGTGTGGCCTGGAGTAAGTTAGTCGGGTTCTTCAAAGAAAGGCCAAGTTCGGCAGTCCTAGGAAAGTCCAAATCGGAGGTAATAGAATGGCATCAGTGACTACGTCGGAACGTTCCAAATCGAGGAAATCTCAAACGCCCTCGAAAAATGGCAGCGCTCAGAGTTCGCGAGGCTACGAGTCCAAGTGGCATGCTCCGGCAACGGAGGAAAGCGTCCGGAAGGTTTGGAAGTTGATCAAGGACAACAACATCAAAGTTGTGGATCTAAAGTTCAATGACCTACCGGGGCTTTGGCAGCATTTTACCATTCCCATTCAGGAATTGGAGCAGGATCACCGCAAAGGGGTTTGGGCGGACGGCACGGGATTTGACGGCTCATCGATCCGCGGATTCCAAAAGATCCAGGAGTCAGACATGAATCTTTTCCTCGACCCCTCGACGGCGGTCGTGGATCCGGCTTGTGAAGTCCCGACTTTAAGCGTGATCTGCGATATTTTTGATCCACTCTCGAGAAAACCCTATTCACGCGATCCGCGCTTTATCGCGAAAAAGGCCGAGGCGTACCTGAAAACTACCGGCATCGCAACGACCAGCTACTGGGGGCCGGAAGCCGAGTTTTTCATTTTTGACGGCATCCGCTTTGACCAGACGGAGAACGAGGGGTATTACTTTATTGATTCGAACGAAGGGGAGTGGAACACCGGGCGTGATGAAAAGCCGAACCTTGGGTATAAGCCCCGCTACAAAGAGGGGTATTTTCCGGTCCCTCCGCATGATTCCCAGCAGGACCTTCGCAGTGAAATGATCTTAAAGATGCTTGCCGCCGGAATTTCCGTCGAAAAGCAGCACCATGAAGTGGCGACGGCCGGCCAGGCGGAAATTGACATCCGCTACGGCACGCTGACCAAAACCGCTGACAGCATGATGATGTACAAGTACATCGTCAAGAACGTGGCCCGTCAGCACGGCAAAGTGGCGACCTTCATGCCCAAGCCGCTTTTCGGGGACAACGGCTCAGGGATGCACACGCATCAGAGTTTGTTCAATGGAGATGAGGCGCTGTTCTCGGACAAGAACGGTTATGCGGGCATCAGCCAGCTCTGCAAGTGGTACATCGGCGGACTCCTGAAGCACGCCGCCGCCATTTTAGCCTTCGCGGCGCCAACCACCAACTCTTACAAGCGGTTGGTCCCGGGTTACGAAGCGCCCGTCAATTTAGTGTATTCGGCGCGCAACCGTTCCGCCGCCTGCCGTATCCCGATGTACACGGATCATCCGAGAGCCAAGAGAATCGAGTTCAGGCCGCCGGATCCTTCATGTAACCCGTACCTGGCTTTCTCGGCGATGCTCATGGCAGGTCTGGATGGCATTCAGAATCGCATTGATCCAGGTAAGCCGCTGGAAAAGAACACCTACGAGCTCAGCGAAGAGGAAGCCGCCAAGATCCAGACGGTTCCCGGTTCGCTCGAAGAGTCCTTGAACGCCCTGGAAAAAGACCATGCGTTTCTTTTGAAGGGGGATGTGTTCACCAAGGACGTGGTCGATGTGTGGCTCGAATACAAGAGGCAGGAGCTTCCGAAGGTGCGTCTCAGACCGCATCCTTACGAGTTCCACCTGTATTTTGACGCTTAATAGAAAATAATAGACGAAGCCCTCTGCCGCAAGGCAGGGGGGTTTGTTTCATTCGTTTTTAAGAAGGTTTTTAAAGAATTCTCAATGGATACTTCGCTTCTTCTTTGGATCAACGGACTTCCGCACCCGGACTTCCTGAACGAGGCGGTCTTATTTCTAGGCCTCTTTGGAAAGAGCAAAGTCCTGATGGCCACCGCTTTTCTCCTGGCCCTCGTAGGGTGGGGTTTAAGAAAGAAAGAGGTTTGGAAAACGGCGCTTTTTTTTGGCTTGTGTATCTTTGTCGTCTCAGCCCTCGTGCTTGTTTTGAAAGACCTGATCCACCGTCCGAGACCCATCCTGATGTTCTCCCATCTGCGCCTGATCGGCCACGCCTATGGAGGTTCGATGCCCTCCGGGCACGCGGCGACTTTTGCGGCTTGGGCGGCTTTCATGATACTTTTTTTAAAGAGATCCAAGTTCCTGTGGGTGTTCATCGCCTTCCTGGGAGGTTTGGCTAGGGTGTATCAGGGGGCGCATTATCCCTCGGATGTCCTGGTCGGGTGGGGACTGGGGCTTTCTACCGTTTGGTTAATTTACAGGACTTCTTTAAGGGTTAAGAAAGAATAAGATAAAGTTTATTAAATATTTTTTGTTTTACTGGGATGTTGTTTGCGTTATAATCCAGACTAACCAAAGGACATTATGGCTTACCGATCCCTTTACAAAAGTGATTATCTCACCGACCGCGAGCGGAAAAATATCATTCTTCTGGATGTGATCCGCCGGAACGGTCCCATCGCGAAAACGGATA
>JACPXO010000055.1 GCA_016196505.1 Candidatus Omnitrophota bacterium | reverse complement strand
TCTTGAATACAACCGGTAACCGCCCATGATCTTCTCCAAGAAAACCTCTCCCTACGCGGCGGTTTTGACGCTCACGCTTTTTATCGCTTCGCTCTATATTTTCGCGATCGCCAAAACTTCTCCCTTCGTTACCTGGCGCCTCAAGGCCGTCGACACGCTTTTTACCTGGCGCGCCGCCTATTCAGAACCCCTCAAGCATTTCAAAGAGGTCGTGGTCGTCGGCCTGGATGACGAATCGTATCAGAAGATAAACCGGCCCTCTCCCTGGGGGAGGGAAGTGTACGCGGCCTTTCTCGATACTTTAAACGATTATCGCCCGAGCGTCATCGGCCTGGATTTTTCGTTCATCGGCGCGAGCCCCAACCTCAAAGCGGACGCCTGGCTTGCCGAATCCATCGCGAATAGTCAAAACGTCGTCTTGGCCGCGTTTTTCGATAACACCTCTCAGTATCATGTTCCCGAACTGGTGTTCGCGAAGAACGCCTTGGGCTACGGGTTTGTCGACAAGCCACTCGACCGGGACGGCGTGAACCGCCGAAGCAAGGCCATGGTGATGACAAGCCGGGGAGGAGAGACCGCGTTTTCATTCTCGACGCTGGCGGCTTTGGGGCATTTGGGATTGTCTCCGCGCCGGAACCTGGAATACGAAAACGGCGAGACTCTTTTTTCTTTACCGGAGAAACCGGGGACCGGACGCTGGGTGAAGACCCCGGCGGAAACCGATCCCAAATCTCAACTTTGGATCTCCTACCGTTATGGGATAACGAGTTTCAAGTACATCCCTTTTTGGAAAATTCTGGCCGGGGAAGCGGGCCGTGAAGAGCTTGAGGGAAAGATCGTACTCGTCGGCCCCGTAAGCCCGATCTTCCATGATATTCACCAGACACCGCTCGGGCTCATGGCCGGTGTCGTCATGAACGCCAACGAAGTCCTGACGATCTTGGACAAAGATTTTGTCCGGCGGGCGCTTCCCCGCGGCGAGTGGGCATTTTTGCTTTTCCTGACGGCGGCGCTCACGCTCATTTTTTACCGCACGGGGTTTATCACGCGGGTCAACGTTCTTGTTTGCACGGAGTTCTTTCTGTACGCCGCCGCGATCTTTCTCTTTACCAAAAAAAATATGATCTTTGAACCGTTCCCGCCGATGTTTTTGACCGCGGTGACTTATGTGGCCGTCTTGTCCTACAAGGGGCTCACGACTTTTCTTGAGAACCGCGCGCTCCAAAAGCAGGTGATCACGGACGAACTCACCGGTCTTTATGGCCACCGGTATCTTACCCTGCGGCTCGAGAATGAGTTTAAGCGTTATGACCGGACGAAAACCGAATTTTATTTCGTGATGGTGGACATCGATTTTTTCAAGAAAGTGAACGATACCTACGGCCACGAAGAGGGGAACGTGGTGCTGACCTCGGTGGCCAAGCTCTTGAAGAACGGCATCCGCGGCTATGACGTCGCCGCCCGCTACGGCGGGGAGGAGTTTTCGCTGATCCTCTTCAGCCAGGATATGAAAGGCGCCCAGCAAACGATGGAGCGCATCCGCGCGGCCGTCGAGGCGTTTCCCTTCAACATTCCGAATGGTAAGTTCAATGTCACGATCAGCTGCGGTATTTGCTCCAATCGAGCTGCAAACGTCAAGTCTAAAGAAGACCTCATCCGCCTGGCCGACGAGGCGTTGTACGCGGCCAAGCACGGCGGCCGCAATCAGGTTCGCATCCACCAAAGCGAATAAAACCCACCTCGATTGATCTCCATCGACCCCCAATCCGCTTAGAATCGCATGCAAAATTATAATCTTAAATAAAATTGATTATGAATTAATAAAACTTTTTAAAATACAACTTAAAAAATTTTTGGTACTATTGTATTTCATATAGTTGAAAAGTATACTTAAGGGGCTATGAAGCACTTCGCTTCTAAGATATTCCCGGTTTTTGCCTTGATCCTTGCCATACAGCAGGTGGCTTTGCCGGCCGCGCTTTTGGCGGCAGAGTCTCAAGCTACCCCTGTGAATGAACAGCGCCCAACGCTTCAAACGCCGCTTTCCGGCGCGAACGCCGCCGTGGTCGCCAATAGACAAGCGCTTGAACAGCTCATAGCAAAAAACCCCGAGCCCGTGTCGCGAAACAGCACGCCACTGGCATCTTTAAACTCTACGGCGATTCCTGTAGTCCCCATCGAAGTGATCGCTTATCCAATTCAATACCCTCTGCCGGCGAACGGCACCGTTACTTTCGCAAACGGCGTTTCAGTGGAAATAAAGGAAGGGGCTTTGGTTGATATTTATTACAATGAACGAAGCATCTTAACAATTATCACCGACGCCTCCGACGCCATGCAGCGGCTCGGAACTGTTTCTTCGGGTTCAGTTTCTTACTCGGACGTTATACAAGCCGAGAACATTCTTCGGTACGTTATTGACGGAGTTCAAAACATTCTGGGCCGATTGAACGAAGCCCTGGGAGACTCGATCATCCCCCAAAATATCATTGATCCTTATCAAAATAACGTGCTTACGCGCGTCACGGCGCTTCAGAGTCAGGTGAACGCCTACCGGTCGGCGGCGCAGTACGTCATAACGATTCCCACCACGGGGTATGCGTGTGCGGCCGGAACCAGCGACCCTGATTGCGTCTTGCGGACGCCCGCTTCGGGGCTTTTGACGGTTTACGTGGACATGCGTGCGATGGAAGAGGCGCTATCGCAAGCAGTTTCAACGTCTACGAACGGTGCGATCTTTTTTGAAGGATTGACCGCCTCCGGTTATGACTCGGTTTTAGCGGGGATTGATTCTCAAGATATTGCCGGGCTTCTTTCTCTCGGCCAGATGCGTGCCTCCGAAAACGTCGATACCAACCGATTTACTGCTTTATACGGTAGAAATCTTACTTTAAGCTATTTTTCGAATGACCAAACCTTGGGTGAAGTCAGGAAATTGATAGCCCGCCTGATCCAAGGGCATGTTTTTCGGCTGGTCGCCGAAATTGAACAGACGGGGGGAGCGCGTGTCGGGTTTGCCGATGCAAACGCATTTGTAAACCAGTTGCTAGGCACGCATACGCCGCTCACCGTGATCAATTTGCCGGGGAACGGCCTCTCCGTCACTCTCACGAACGGCGTGATCACCGACGTGTCTCAGAACGGACAAAGCATCCTAACCACGCTTTCGCAGGTACGAAGCTCGCTTTTGTCTCTTCCAAGCCCAAACGGGCTCGTGGATGCCAGAGTAGTTTTTGAGCAGGCGGAACCCGCTTTGAGGTATGCCGTGGGACGCGTTCAGGAGATTTTACAAACTCTCGACCAGTCGCTGGGGGACGATTATTTTATCGAGTCGGCCGTCACACCGTTTCACGAAGAGGTGTTAAGACGCACCGGGGAGCTGAGAGCGCTCGTCAACAGTTATCGCGCCGCACCACAGGTCCGCCTTGAATTACCTTCTTTGTGGCCGATCCCGGTGGTCGTGAACATAAGTTCTTTGGTGGCCGTATTGGCGCAAGCGCTTGTGGATCGGTTTGGAGGCGCTCTAGCTTTTGAAGGTTACCCCGCGGCCTCATACCTTGCCTTGCCGAGGGTGAGCGCCGACGACATCGCAGGGCTTCTCTCCAATATCCAGTTTCGGAACATGGAAAATGTGGACCAAAATTTTTTCGCCGCGCTTTACGAAGGTAACAGGACGTATGTTCAATTCGGCGGGGACAACGCGCTCGCTGAATACGCCAAATTGGCGGTTCGTCTCATCCGTAAATTCGGGGTCAGTGTGGTGGAGATGCGCGTGGACCCGCAGGGCTATCTCATGGCTGTCGTGAACCCCGACTTGTTTTATCGGGCGATTTTTGGGCAAGCCGCGCCGCCCCTTCCTTCATTTATACGGCAGGTCAACCCCTCCGGCGCTTCCATTACCGAGCTCGTTCAAACCTTGATCAATAAGTACCTCAAAGCTTTCAACAGGCCTTATTCCGGCTCGGGTGCGCTCCCGGTTTTTTCGGGAGGTTACCCTTTTTCCTTAAGCCCCACTGCCTGGCAACCCATGCCGGGTATACCCGGCATAAACGGCATGAGCGTCTACCGGTCTTTTCCGGACCCGTCCAATCCCTCCATCGCAGTTTACGTGACGGTTTACAACCGTCTCTTGAAACCCGGCGTGAATATGCTGAGCGTTTCTGATTTTACGATTTGGGACAAAAATACCGGCGAAAGCTGGATCTATATCGGCAATCAAGGCCGACTTTACCGATCCCGCCAACAGGACAGCGTGGTGCTTCCCAACGGGTCGCGGCTGACGTTTAACGCCGGAGGCGCCTTGTCCACCGTCAGGAATGCGGATGGTTCACAGATCCAGCTCGTTTACACGAATGGCCACGTTACCGAGTTCGTGTTTATTCAAACAAACGGCAGGAGAACCACGGTGACCGTCGATCCGTCGACCATGGACAAGATCAAGATCCCCGATAAGTACGGTTATTTCCTAGGGTCCCGGCGTTTTTCCACCAATCAAGATCCTCCGGCTTTTTCCACCTCTATTCTTTCCGACCCGATGCTTTTGATGGATATCCGCTCTTTAGAAGCGGCGGTCAGGGACGTCTTGGTGGGGAATCCCACGATCCAGGCGCTCACACTGAAGGGGTTTAAATTGGAACGCCTCCTTTGCACCGCGGATATTCCCATCAGCATTTG
>JACPXO010000053.1 GCA_016196505.1 Candidatus Omnitrophota bacterium | reverse complement strand
GTGTCTCTCCTTTTTATCTTAGAGTTGATTCCAGACCTTCTTGTAGTACTCGTACGACTTCCTCAACTGACGCATAAAAGGAGAGTGGCTGCCGTTCCCCTGGCCGACCAACCCCAGCCACTCTTCGTGCATCCAACCGTCCGGAAAATCGGCTTGAAACTGGCCGACGGTTTCCTGGGCCGAAGGGTTGAACTGCGGCGGGGGTCCCGCTTTCCACCACTCATCGATGAATTCGAAGATCACGCCGCCGATCGCGTTCCCAAATCCGGAGCCGGCGGTGTTGGCCAGAATATCCTCCCAGTTGCCCTGGTGATATTCGAGCTGTTTTTTCTCGCCGTACTCCAAATCCTTACCTAAAAAATAGGCGGGGCATCCGTACTCCGTCAGGAGTACCGGCTTGTCCAAAAAATCCCTGGAATCTTCCCAAAAACTCTTTCCGAAACCCGACGCGCCGCGGTACACATTGGTCCCAAAAACATCCATAGCATCGCTATTTTGGCTCAAAATATCGATCGTGGCGACGTCCCCGTTCGAAAAACCCACGAGATGCTGCTTCGTTCGCAAACTTATAAAGCGCCTCGGGTTGAGTGCCGGCCTGACTGCCGGTGCCCACCTTTTCCTGGGCGGGATTACCGACCTGGCCGTAATTGGTCTCGTTGCCGAGCATCCACATGAGGAGGTAGGGTTCATCCTTGTACTCTTCCACCATTTTACGGACGCTCTCCTTCATCTTCTCCCGCTGGACGGGGTCCGTGTAGTCGGTGCCTTTGTACCACTCCGCGCCGGACCCCACCGCGTACATCCCCAAAAGATCGCCCATGATAACGCGAATGCCATATTCCTTGTACAACGCCCGCAAAAGTTCCTTATTGAGCGCGTGGTGGTAAAGGCGGATCGTATTCACTCCCATCTCTTTCAACAACCGAAAATCACCCACGACGGGCTCATCCGGATCTTGCTTGTTGTTCCTGTTCTTATCCACCCAGGAGTCGTAGGGGCCGTCGATCTTGCCGTTCTGGTTCAAGTCCGTTGTCATCCATGAATCCAAATTGTAATCGCGGTCCGGCGTTTCACCGATCGGGGTAGGGCTGTAAGCCACGGCCTTCACCAGGAACGGTTTGCCGTCCACTTGTAGCCGCCAGTGACGGTTTTCATACTGAAGCAACTGAACGGATCCGGTCCCAACGGTTTTGAGGACATTAAGACCGGATACCTCCACGCGTTTGGGATGCAGATCGCCCGGGGGCACTTTCACCAGTTTTCCCGGGTCAACCTCAGTGAAGCGGTCATCGGAGATCACGGCATTGTAGCCGTTTTCGACCCGGATCTTGGCCCCTTCAATCCTGAGCCCTAATTCCGGGTGCTTATGTGTCAAATACTCGATGCGGTCTATCGCGAGACGCCCCATATAGAGCGGGGTGTGCCAAATCGTCCAACCCACCTGCGTCGGAAAATGGACCAGGATCGCGTAATACGCCTTGAGGGCCTGCCGGGTCTCCCCTAGTTTTTCGAGCGCCAACGCCGTATAAAACTGCTGAACCGCCGGCGTGTCATGAGCCGTCGCCCACTTGTAGAACGCCAACTGTTGGTCTTCGAGGTTCACGTAGTCCCATTGGCTTCCACTGAGCCGACCTTTCGTGACAAGGAGGCGGTGAACCGGGTCCTTATAAACGGAACTGTTCGGGTAGACCCCCTCGCCCACGGCGGCCGCCAGACCTTTCCGGTCCTTGATACGGTACGCGTAATGGTCCGTCCCTTTTCCCTCGAAAGACCCGTACTTCTCATAATCGACGATGTCTTCTTCAAGCCCCGGGTCGTAAAGTTTGAAATCCAGCTCCATTTCCTCGCCGTGGACATTCATCATCTCGGTCCCCGGGTTGTCCACGACCGATGAACCGGCCGCCGCGGTCCCGAGGAACACGAAGCTGAAAAGGAAGACCCCCGCAAAAATCTTTTTGAACATGCTATCCTTTCACGGCACCCGCCGTGATCCCTTTGATGATATGTTTTTGCAGGGCCAGGTACACGACCAGCACTGGCAGGATCGTGATCACGATCCCCGCCATGAGCAACGGGTACTGCGTGATATGCGCCCCCTGGAACACCATGAGCCCGCGCTGAAGCGGCATGAGATTTTTATTGGAGAGCACCAGCATCGCCAGAAGGTACTCATTCCACACCGCCAGGATGTTGAAGATCGCCAGCACCGCGATCGCGGGACGCGCGAGCGGCAGCGCGATGTGCCAATAGACCCGAAAACGCCCGCACCCGTCGATGCGCGCGGAGTCTTCCAGTTCTTTCGGAAGGTCGTCAAAAAAAGTCTTCAAAAGAAAAATGCCAAGGGCCAGGCCGCCGTTGATCTGGGGCAGGATATAACCCAAACGGGTGTCGACGAGGTTCAGCTTGTTCAGCAACACGTACAGCGCGATGAAAGAGCCGGGGATCGGGATCATCATGGTCGAGATCAAGATCAAGAACAAAAGGTTCCTCCCGGGGAACTGAAGCCGAGAGAACGCGTACGCGGCCATCGAGGCGATGAGGATGACGCCGATCACCACCGTCACGGTATAAAAAAGACTGTTCAGGAAATAAAGGCCGAAATCCGCCTTCGTCCACGCAAAGAGGTAATTCTCCCAATGCGGGACCCTGGGGAACAAACTCAGGTCGGTGAATACGCTCGCCTGCGTTTTAAGACTCGAGGCAAAAGCCCACCATAGGGGAAAAAGACAACTTAAGGAAACCAGGATCAGAAAAAGGTGGACGAAGAAACTCGACGTGAGCCGTTGGACTTTTTCGTAATTGACTTCTTGCAAGTTAAACCTGCCTCATCATTTTGGAAACCTTGATCTGGACCATGGAGATCACGAGGAGAATGAGCCCAAAAATCACGCCCATGGCGCTCGCGTAGCCGAATTTCGAGGAATCAATCATGGTTTTCACGATACGCGTGACGGCGACCTCCGTGTGATAGCCGGGCCCTCCGCCCGTCGTCGCGACGATGATGTCGAAGATCTGCATCGTGCCCAGGATCGTCAGGATGGACACCAGGATAAAAACCGGGATCATGAGCGGGACCGTGACGTTCTTAAAAATCACCCAGCCGGAAGCCCCGTCCACGCGCGCGGCCTCATAAAGCTCCCGCGGGATGCTCTGGAGACCCGCCAAAAGGATCACGAACCCCCACCCGAAGCCCTTCCACATGTGGATCACCGCGACGGCGAAAAGCG
>JACPXO010000052.1 GCA_016196505.1 Candidatus Omnitrophota bacterium | reverse complement strand
TGACGCTGCATATGCCGCTCACCCAGGACAACCGGCACATGATCGGTGAGAAAGAACTGGCGAAGATGAAAAAAGGGGTGCGTCTGGTCAATTGCGCCCGCGGGGGCTTGGTGGACGAAGAGGCCCTTCACCGCGCGATCGAGAGCAAGCACGTGGCCGGCGCGGCACTGGATGTTTTCGAGACAGAACCCCCCAAAGACAGCGTTTTGTTGCGGCAACCCAACGTGATCGGCACGCCTCATCTGGGGGCTTCGACGGAGGAGGCCCAGGTTGCGGTGTCCGTTGATGTGGCTCAGAGCGTTGCCGACTACCTTTTAGGGCGCGGGGTGCGAAACGCGGTCAACATGCCGTCTCTGGACCCGGAGGTCTTGAGAGAGCTGCAACCCTATATTCAACTGGCCGAGAAGATCGGCTCGCTTCAAACACAGCTTATGGAAGGCCAGATCCTTCAGGTGGATATCGAATATCACGGGAAGATCGTCGAATACGAAACGACCCCCATCACCATCGCTTTTATCAAAGGGCTGCTCACGCCGATCCTTGCCGAAAGCGTGAACTATGTGAACGCCTCCGTCTTGGCTAAAGAACGGGGTATCAAGATCACCGAGTCCAAATCCTCCGAGAGCACGATCTACTCAAATCTTATCCGCGCCAACGTGCGGACGGATAAAAAAGTAAGCCGCGCGGCCGGCACGCTTTTCACGCGCGAGGACCCGCGCATCGTCCTGATCGATGATTTCGACGTCGAGGCGGAACCTGAGGGCTACATGCTGCTCATCTCCAACAAGGATGTTCCCGGTATCGTCGGCCAGATCGGCACGCTTTTGGGGGCCAACCGGATCAATATCGCGGGAATGACACTGGGACGGGACATGCCCGGCGGTCAGGCCAGGACCCTTCTGAAGATTGACAGCAGCGTCCCCGAGGACGTGATGCGGGAAATTAAAAAAGCCAAGAATATCTTGGACGCAAAGCTCATCAAGCTTTAAAACAAATCGACAATTACTGAGGTTTCACTAAATAATGGGCACACTGGAAGCCTCAGATTTGAGCTGGATGCAAGGCGCGACGACGAGGCGTGCTCGTAAGCCCGCCGAGGAGGAGTCCTTCGACTGTCGCTCAGGATCCCGAGCGAAAGTCGAGGGACAACGCAGCAGACGGCCAAAGATGAGGCTTCCCCGGAGGGGCTTGAGCCGCTTTTGGGCTGCGACTTCGTCGCTCGTCGTCGGCGGAGTCACGACTACGCCTCCTCCTCGACTCCTCGTCTCGCTCCAAAACGGCTTGAGCCAGTGTATCCATTATTTAGTGAAACCTCAGTCACTTTTTGATCCGAAGAACTTGAGGAGATAGACGAGGAATGTCCAATACGGTGGTGGTGGGCGCTCAATGGGGCGATGAAGGCAAAGGCAAGGTGATCGATATCTTGGCCAAACACGCCGACTACGTGGTGCGTTACCAGGGCGGGAACAACGCGGGCCACACGGTCGTAAAGACAAGCGGCGAATTCATTTTGCACCTCGTGCCCTCAGGCATTCTTCACCGCGGCGTGCGTTGTGTCATCGGCAACGGCGTGGTCATCGACCCGGAAGCGCTTGTCGGCGAGATCGAAGGTCTCGAAAAACGAGGCATCTCCGTGAAAGGCCGGCTGTTCGTCAGCGAACGCGCCCACCTTATTTTTCCCTATCATCGGGTTTATGACCGTTTACGCGAAGACAAGAAGGGCTTTATCAAGATTGGCACGACGGGCCGCGGCATCGGTCCCAGCTACAGTGACAAGGCGCTCCGGTCCGGGATCCGCGTCGTCGATCTGTACGAGCCCGCGCTTTTCAGGGAAAAATTAAGCCGGAGTCTCTCGGAGAAAAACGAGATTTTCAGGAAAATTTACGGCTTCAAAGGATTTGCTTTTGAGGAGATATTTTCCGAATACCAGCGTTACGCCAAAAAAATCAAACCTTTTGTCTGCGACACGGCCATGCTTTTGCACCGCGCTCTCCGCGCGCGGCGAGCGATCTTGTTCGAAGGCGCCCAGGGCACTCACCTCGACGTGGACCATGGCACCTACCCTTTTGTGACCTCAAGCTACGTGACTTCCGGCGGCGCTTCCGTCGGTACCGGCATCCCTCCAACGGCCATCGACCGCGTGATCGGGGTCGTGAAGGCCTACACCACGCGGGTGGGGGAAGGTCCTTTCCCCACGGAGTTTGGCCTCTCACTCATGGCCGAGATCCGGAAGAAAGGCAAAGAGTTCGGCGCTACGACCGGAAGGCCGAGGCGCTGCGGCTGGTTCGATGCGGTCCTCGTCCGTTATTCCTGCCTCATCAACGGCGTTCAGGAGATAGCCGTGACCAAGCTCGACGTGCTGGATACTTTGAAGGAGATCAAGGTCTGCGTGGGTTACCGGGTTCGCGGGAAGATCACCCGGGATTTTCCGGCGTCTCTTAGCGCGCAAGAAAAGGGGATCCCTGTCTATGAGACGCATGCGGGCTGGCTTTGCGACACGTCGGGCTTTAAGGAGTTCAAGGCGTTGCCCGAAAACGCCAAAAAATACCTGAAACGTTTAAGCCAGCTTTTGGGGGTGCCGATCACGATGCTTTCCGTCGGATCTCATGAAAAACAGACGCTGCATTTGAACCGCAGCCATCGAATTTGAAAAAGAAGATCCCTCTCCATGTGGCCATCATCATGGATGGCAACGGCCGTTGGGCAAAAGAGCGG
>JACPXO010000042.1 GCA_016196505.1 Candidatus Omnitrophota bacterium | reverse complement strand
GCCCTTGAACGTGACTGACGATGTGCATCACGTGAGAATAGCGCTCAACGGTCATGAATTCGCTCACCTTCACCGACTCATAGTCGCAGACACGGCCCAGATCGTTCCGACCGAGGTCCACCAGCATTACGTGCTCGGCGCGTTCCTTAGGGTCTCCCAACAATTCTTTTTCCAAGCGGTGATCCTCCTCGGCGCTTTGCCCGCGGGGGCGCGTCCCGGCAATAGGCCTGAGCGCTGCCCGGCGGTCTTCACAACGCACGTGGACCTCGGGGGACGACCCGACAAGTTGAAAACCTCCGCCGTCCAAAAAGAACATGTACGGCGAGGGATTCACCGACCGAAGGGCACGGTAGATATCCAGCGGGCTGGTCTTGATCCTGGTTTTGAAGGCCTGGGACAACACGGCCTGGATGATGTCCCCTCTCTTGATATACTCCTTTGCCTTTTTGACCGCTTTTTCGAAGCCGGTCCGCGAAAAATTCGAGGATACTTTTAAAGGCCCCGGCTCTGATCTTTGGGAAGACGGACGCGGCAGAGCCGCAAATAACCGGAGGCGCCGTATCTCAAGGTCTATTTTCTCAAGCGCCCGCGCGTAGGCCTCCTCGGCGCTTTCAAGGCCGTCCAGGTAAACGTTCGCGATGACCTTGATCTTCTTGGTCAAATGATCGAACGCAAAAAGCGTATCGGTAAATACAAAAAACACGTCCGGGATCTTCAGCGTGTCCTTGTTCTTATCCGGGATCTTCTCGATGAAACGCACGTTGTCATAACCCAGGTACCCCACGGCACCCCCTGAGAACGGAGGCAGGCCTTTCACCGCCGGCTGACGGTAACGGCTCATGATCCTTTCCAGCTCGAACAAAGGATCGCGCGCCGTCTCAAAATTCTTTTCCTTGCCTTTCGAAATGAGCGTGATCCGCCGGCCCTTGCTTTTAAAAACGAGGGATGGCTCCGAGGCCAGGAACGAGTAACGCGCGAGCTTTTGGCCGTGCTCCACCGACTCGAGGAGATAGGAATACGGCTTGTTGCCCAATTTCAAAAAGGCCGAGACCGGCGTTTCAAGGTCCGCCAGGATCTCGCGATACACGGGGACGAGGTTTCCCAATTTCGCCAGCTTCAAAAATCCCTTTTTATCCGGAAAATAAGGTTCCATCGCGCTCCGGCTAGTAAACTTTCTTTGGGTCGAACACGAGCTCGTCCGTGACCTGGGCCTGGCCGTCGGGCCCGATCTTCTCAAAGTAACAGCTCAGATAGCCCTTGTGGCATCCCGCGACATTTTGGTTTATCAAAAATAAAAGCGATTTCCCCTCGCAGTCCACCCGCATTTCCTGCACCGCCTGCGTGTGGCCGGAAGTCTCGCCTTTCATCATGAGCTTATTTTGTGAACGGCGAAAAAGATAAATAAACCCCTTCTCCAGCGTGGTCCTAAGCGCCAGTTCGTTCATGTAACACAGGGTCAGCACCTTCTGTGTCTTGACGTCCTGAATAATGGCCGGGATCAGGCCTTGAGCGTCGAACTTCAAACGCGCCTTGAGTTCGTTAAAAATCGGGTCGTTCATAGTCGTACCGGGACTCCCTTCTTTTTCAGGAAACGCTTGGCCTCCTGGATGGTGAATTCTTTGAAATGAAAAATGCTGGCCGCGAGCACCGCGTCGGCCTTGCCTTTTTTGAAACCGTCGGCCAGATGCCCTAAATTCCCCGCGCCGCCAGAAGCGATGACCGGGATGCGCACGGCCTCCGAGACAACCCGCGTGAGCTCGAGGTCATACCCTTTTTTCGTGCCATCCCGGTCCATGCTCGTCAAAAGGATCTCGCCCGCGCCCAACCGCTCGGCTTCCCGGGCCCAGGCCAAGACATCCCACCGCGACTCGTGCCGTCCCCCGTGCGTAAAAACTTTCCAACGCGGAGTTCCCAACCGGCCGGCGGTACGTTTGGCATCAATAGCCACCACCACGCACTGTGAACCAAAACGGAAGGCCGCTTTTTTGACCAGGGCCGGGTTTTCAAGCGCCGCGGTGTTGATAGAGACCTTATCGGCGCCCGCCTTCAAAAGCTCGCGGATATCTTCGAGATCCCGCACGCCGCCGCCGACGGTGAGCGGCATGAACACCTGCTCGGCCGTGCGCCGCACGACGTCGAGCAGGATCCTGCGCTTTTCGTGGGAGGCGGTGATGTCCAAAAACACGAGCTCATCCGCCCCTGTTTTGTCATAAAAACACGCGCACTCGACCGGGTCGCCGGCGTCCCTCAAACCCAAAAACTTCGTGCCTTTAACGACCCGGCCCTCTTTGACGTCCAGACAGGGAATTATTCTTTTGACGAGCATGCGCGGATCGCTTCCTTTAAAGTTAAACGGCCCTCATAAAGAGCTTTCCCGATGATCACGCCGGAAATATTTTTTAACCCCAAACCGCGGATCGCTTCAAGATCCGCCGCTTTTGAGACCCCACCCGAAGCGATGAGTCCGATCTTAATCGCCTGGGCCATGGCGCGGATGGCCTGGATATTGGGGCCTTTGAGCGTCCCATCGGTCGAGATATCGGTGTAGATGATGGTCTCGGCGCCTATC
>JACPXO010000041.1 GCA_016196505.1 Candidatus Omnitrophota bacterium | reverse complement strand
ATATTCACAAAACGTATGAGGATCTGTTGGCGTTTTTCAAGGCCCTGCTGATGACGCATCATGGCGTGAAAAAGACCGCGCGCGAGCCGGTGGGCGGTTTTTTCGATGAAACGGATATGCCGGCTGAGAACGGGAGAAGCTTTGGCGTGCTTTCTCCAGCGGCTCGAGGCCACCCACTGGCCCGGGTACCAGAACGCGTAGTGCCAAAACATCTCGGCCGCTTTTTTCAACTTTTCGGACGCCGGGGTTTTTGGGTTCAAAAGCGGAAGGATACGCCGAAGATGCGGGTCCATGGCTTCCCGCGCGATGAAAAGATGCATGATCTCGCTTGTGCCTTCGATGATAAGGTTGATGCGCGCGTCGCGCATAAAGCGCTCGACGGGGATCGGCTCTTCTCCGCGGCCTTTCAAGGAGTCGGCTGTTTCGTAGCCGCGGCCGCCGCGGATCTGCACCGTGTCATCGGCGATGCGCCAGGCGGCCTCGGTGCAGAAAAGTTTCGCCATCGCGGCCTCGAGACGCACGTCCACTTTGCCCTGGTCGACGAGCGCCGAGGAAAGCCAGGTGACGCTGTCCATGGCGAATGTCGTCGCGGTCATCAGGGAAAGTTTGGAAGTGATCGCCTCATGGTGGCCGATCGGAGCCCCCCACTGGACGCGTTTATTCGACCAATCGCGCGCGACCCCAAGGGACTTCTTGGCCATCGCCGAGCAGGCCGCCGGCACCGTGAGGCGCCCGGTGTTGAGCGTCACGAGGGCCAGTTTCAGGCCTTGGCCGACCCCCAAAATGATGTTTTCTTTGGGGACTTTCACGTGATTGAATTTTAAAAGCCCGTTCTGAATGCCTTTTAAACCCATGAACATACAGCGATGCGCCACTTCGAATCCGGGCATATTTTTTTCGACGATGAACGCCGTGATCTGGGTCTTTTCCTTGCCGTTCACGATCTTCGGAGGGGTTTTGGCCATGACGACCAGCACGTCGGCGATATTCCCGTTGGTGCACCAGAGCTTGTGGCCGTTGATCAAATAGTAATTCCCATTTTCAATGGGAGTCGCGGTCGTCACCATCTTCGCCGGATCGGACCCCACCTCCGGTTCGGTCAGGGCAAACGCGGAGATCGCCCCCTTGGCGAATAAAGGCAGGTATTTTTTCTTTTGTTCGGGGGTCCCAAAAAGTTTCAACGGTTGGGGAACACCGATGCTTTGATGGGCTGAGAGAAGTACCGCCGTCGAACCGCAATGGCTGGCTACCATAGCGACCGCGCGGTTGTAGTTCACCTGGGAAAGGCCCAGGCCGCCGTATTCCTTGGGGATCTTTAACCCGAAACAACCCAGGTCAGCCAATCCCTTGATGACGGAGTCAGGAATGAGGCCGTTCCTATCGATGGCGTCGGCGTCGACCTGGGTTTTCAAAAAGGGCTCGAGCTTCGCCAAAAACTCGTCGCCTATTTTTTTGTCGGCTTCGGGCTGTTCCGGAAATGGGAATAGAAGGTCCCAGCGAACCTTGCCCGTAAAGAGGTCCCCGACGAAGCTGGGGTATTTCCAGGAGGCCTCGCGCGCCTCCTCGGCGACTTCGAGCGACTTCGCCTTTTCGGCGTCCTTCACTAACTCCACCCCACCACCTCCTTAGGAAGCAGAGAGCTTGAAACTGGGCCTAGCTTGAATGCGCTTGAACCAAGCGGTCATGTTTTTCAATTCCGGAGGGATCCCCGAACCCAATATCGGCAGTGCCGCCATATGCGGCGTGATGGCCACGTCCGCCAGAGAAAAATCACCGAAGAGGTACTCCTTGCCTTCAAGCATCCGATCCAGCTCTTTTAAACCCTCGACCACCTCGGCCCTTTTTTTCTCTTTAAAGTCCTCGCGCTGTTCAGGTTTTGGCTTTAAAAGGCACTCAATGACCAAAAGCCCGACGTTGAGCACCAGCTTTTTATCGATACCCGCGACAAAACGCCTTATCGCTTCCGCCTTATTCTCATCTCTGGGCATGAGGCAAGGGTCAGGGTACTTTTTGTCGAGATATTGGTTGATGAGAAACGCTTCCGAAAGATACACGTCGCCGTCGATGATGGCGGGCACTTTCGCCTGGGGGCTCGCCTTTTTGAACTCGGGGGTTTCTTTGACCGCGGGGTTGGCGTGAATGTCTATAGGTTCAAAGGGGATGTTTTTTTCGGCCAGCACAATTTTCACTTCGCGCGAATTGCCTGATCGGGGAAAACAGTAGAGCTTCATCATAAATTGACCTCCCGAAACAATGAATGAAACAACTTTTCCGCCTGGGTTTCCGCGTCCCTGACGCAATCGGAGATACCGGGGCCGCGGTAACTTGAGCCGATAAGCCAAAGACCCGGCTTCGTTAGAAGCTCTTTTTCAATGTCGGAGACAAGCTCCCCGTGATTTAAACGGTATTGTACCATAGACTCCCGGTATCGGCTAATCGTCGAAAAAACTGGCTCTTCGGTGATCCCTAAAAGCCCGGCCATATCATGCTTCACGACCCGGGAAAGCGACTCATCGTCCCGTTCAAAAAATTCGCGGCCGAAAGCCCCGCCGACGAAAGCGCGCAAGACTTCAAAACCTTCAGGCGATCTGCCCTCAAACTTCCGGCTCGAGAACGAACAGGCGGTGAGGGACAGGCGTTCAGTCCTTGGAACCACGAACCCAAAACCGTCAAGCGGGTGTTTGATCGCGTCGCGCCGGTAAGCAAGATTGACGGTGGCCACGGACTCATAACCGATGGCATCCAAAAGCGAGACCAAACGGCTGTTTTCCGGTTCGCCCCTTAAAAAAGCGGCGCTGAACTTGGCGGACGCCGAAAGCAATACGGCGTCGGCGGCGAGTGTCTCACCCGTGTCGGTGAGAATTCGCCAACCCGTGCCCAAGCTTTGCCGCGCGACTTTCTGAACGCCGGTTTTTAATCTAAAACTGCGTTCGGGGATATTTTCGGCGATCTTTTCCGGAAGCGACTGCATCCCTTTTCGGAACGAGCAAAATAAACTGTACCGCGGCCCACGCACGGGCTCGAGCTCTTTATTTTTGAAAGAGAATTCTCGGGTCAACCCCCGGATCACACTGCCGTATTTTCTTTCCAGCTCCAAAAATCGCGGCATCGTGGCGGATAAACTTAAAATCTCCGGGTCTCCGCTGTAGATCCCTCCGAGCATCGCTTGGCCTACGCGATCAAGCACTTCAGCCCCAAAGCGCCGGCGGATAAAACTTCCGATGCTCTCATCCCCCGCTTCCACTTTTTTAGAGATCCACGGCTCGAGAAAAACCCGCATTTTTCCCCGGAGCGAAAAAAGCGGAGTCCCAAGAAAAGATAGAACTTGAGTCGGCGCGATAAGATAAAAACCTTCAGGGAGAGGAATAAGCTTTTTATTCCTGACCACGAAAGTGCGGCGGTTTTCCTTGCGTGTTTCGATGATGTCGGCGTCCAGGCCGAGGCGCCGCGAGAGCTCTATGACCGACGGTTTCTCGGAGACGAACGCGTCGGCCGCTTTTTCGAGAAGAAACCCGTCACGCGACTCCGTCTCGAGATTCCCTCCGGGACGACTTTTTTTCTCGAGAACCAACACCTCAAGATCGGCTTTGTGTCTTTCCTTGAGCTCACAGAGCTTAAGCGCGGCGGCAAGGCCGGAAATGCCCGCGCCGACCACCCCCACGCGCTTCATGCCGGGCCTCCAAGTTTTTGAAGCAAGATCTCCCCCATCATCCGCACAAAAAGCGGGTGATCCGCGACCGCCGGCGCTCTCAAATAGCGTAAGCCCTTTTCTTCGGCGGCGATCTTCGCCTCGACATCCAGGTCGTAAAGCACTTCAACGTTCTCGCAGAGAAACCCCAGCGGCGCTAAAAGCACGTTCCGAAAGCTCCGGGGATCCGAAGAACTGATGCCTTGCCGGACCGAGGGCTCAAGCCATGGTTCATTGGGAGAACCACTGCGGCTTTGATACGCCACCCCCCAATTTTTGAGATCCAAACGCTTGGCAATGAGCGATGACGCCTTGAGAAATTCATCCACGTAACCGCTTTCCTTCGCCATTTTCACGGGTATCGAGTGAGCGGAGAATAAAACCGTGGTGAGGGGCTCAAGAACTTCGAGGATCCTCTGGCTTTGCGCCTCGATAAAAAGCGAATGGTCAAAAAAAGGCGGCGCCGGGGTGATGTGGACGCTTTCGCTTTGGGTTTCTTTTTGGGCTTCGGTGAGTTTCTCGAGATACTTCTCAAAGCTCGAATAAGAACGAAAAGGCGACAAAACGAAAACCGCGGCTTCTTCGATCTTGTCTTTTTTTAATCTCAAGAACAGGTCTTTGAAGGACGGGAACGAGTGCCGATAAGCCGCATAAACCGGGAGCGGAATTTTTTTCGCCGAAAACCAGCGTTCCAAAGCGTCGCGTTGTCTCTGGGTGATCCCGTTATAAGGAGACACCCCTCCCAGCCGCTCGTAGTGGCTTAAAACCTCCTCGAGGCGTTCTTTGGGGATCGAGACCCCTTGAAGCACACTTTCCAGAAAAAGTGGGACTTCAGAAGGCCGGGCCGGCCCTCCGAACCCGACAAGCACCGCCGCTGAATTCATGCACCATCTCCACGAGCGCTATCACGTTCTCGAGCGGCGTCTCCGGCAGTACCCCATGGCCCAGATTAAAAATATGCCCCGGCCGTCCGCCTGCCTCGTCCAAGATACGCCTCGTCTCTCTTTCGATCGCTTTAAGGTCCGCGCAAAGGACCGCGGGATCCAGGTTTCCCTGGATTGCCTTTTCACCGCCGATCACTTTCCACGCCTCACTTAAAGCAACCCGATGGTCGACGCTGATCACGTCTCCCCCCGCTTCGGAAAAGTTTTTTAAAAATGGAGCGGTCTGAGTGCCAAAATGGATCAGAGGAACCCGGCTTTCAAGCGCGTCGAACACTTTTTTCGTATGGGCTTGAACGTATTTTTGATACTGTTCCGGGGATAACCAGCCCACCCAGCTGTCAAAAAGCTGGATGGCCTGAACGCCGGCGTCCACCTGCCCTTTTAAAAACTCGACCGTAGCCGCGGCGATCTTATCCATCAAAATTCCCCAGCTTCTTTCGTCCCGGGCCATGAGCGCTTTTGTTTTTTTGAAATTCCCGGACGCGCCTCCTTCGATCAAATACGAGGCCAGGGTAAAAGGTGCTCCCGCAAAACCGATGAGAGGGATATCGGCTTTAAGCGAACGGCGCGTCTCTTGTATCGCCTGAAAAACGTAGGCAAGCGTCTGGCGAGGTTCGGCTGTGGGAAGACCTTCAATATCCGCCGCGCTCTTAAGGACAGGCGTGATCGAAGGGCCGTCGCCTTTCACATAATCGAGTTTGAACCCGAAGGATTCGACGATCAGAAGAATGTCCGAAAAAATGATCGCTGCGTCGGCCTTTATTTTTTCCTGAGCCGTCACCGTGATCTCGGCCGTGAGCGACGCGTCCCGGCACAGCGCCTTAAAAGGGACGCGTTCCCGGACTTTCCGGTAGTCCTCCATATAACGCCCGGCCTGACGCATGAGCCAGACCGGCGTATAGGGCGTCGGCTCCCGACGACAGGCCTTTAGAAATGGACTTTGGTGTAAAGTAGGTAACATACTACTTTTTCAACAATACCTCACGGGCCTTTTCCGCGACCGCTTGAACCAACGGCCCCATCTTGGGGCTGGCCGGTTGAATGTCCACGGACAAACCGTGCCTCAGAAGCGATTCCGTGCAATCGGGGCCGACGGACGCGACGACGATCTTTCGAAACGAGTCTTTAAGTTCATTCTCCAAACCCATCTCGGAAGCGACCTTGAACACATGCTCGACCTGGACGGCGGTCGTGAACACCGCGACGTGAACTTCTCCGGACGCCATGCTCGAAATAGCCGTTTTCAGCGGCCCAAGATCGTCGGGAAGCATCCATCGATAAACGGGGACCGACAGTACTTTTGCGCCGCGCTTCTTAAGTCCCTCCACCAGCTCGGGGTTCGCGACGCCGTATTCCTGCACGGCGACCACCTTATCTTTTAGTGGGATCTTTTCGCGGTTTTCGTCCAACACTTTCAAAATTTCTCTCCACGTGTTCGGTTCGGGCACCGTCACGGCATACGGGACGCTCAGTTCGTGAAGCGCCTTGATGGGCTTGGGGCCGCGGGGGATAATAGTCATTTTTCTTAAGGAGAGAACTATCGTTTCTCTTTTGTAGCGGGTCTCCAAAATGCTCATGAGCGCCCTTACACCCACGCCGGTCAAAAAGACCACGAGGTCGATTTCCCTCCTGAGCAGCTTTTCGGCAAAGGCGAAGGCGTGAGGGTTGTTCTCGATCGGGACTTCTTTCATCGAGGGCGCCGAAAAAGAACGCCCCCCCTGCAGCGCTATGAGGTCTCCGAGAGTTTTCGACAGCCGGCTCTCGAAAAATACGACGTTAAGCCCTTCGAGTTTCTTCATACACGGTCTCCGTTTCATTCGCCATTCGGTCTATGGAATACGCCTGGCCGGCCATTTGATAAGCGTTTTCGGCCACGGACCCGGCCTGCTCGGGGTTGGCGAGGACCTCGCCGAGCGTCTTCTCGAGCGCCACAGGGTTTTTGGGTTCGACGAGGTACCCGTTGACGCCGTGCCGGATGATGGTATTGATCGCCCAGATATTCGTAGCGACGACCGGGATCTTCGCCACCATGGCCTCCAGCATCGCCAGGCCGAATCCTTCTTTAAAAGTCGCCGGATGCGCGAAAACATCCATGATGGACAGATACCCCGAAATGTCCGGGGTCGAGGACAAAAGACAGGCGTGGTCGTTAAGCTTCCGCCTGCGGATTTTCGCCTCAAGGCGTCGTCTTTCGCGCCCGTCGCCGATCATCAGTAAAAAAATATCCGGATGTTTTTTTCTCAGCTGACAAACGGCCTCGATCAAGAACTCATGGCCTTTGTCCCGCACGAGGCGAGACACCGAACCGATCACGAACGTATTCTCGGAAAGCCCAAAGGTCCTCCGGATCTCCGAAGGGTTTTTTTCCAAAAGCCGCTTCCGGTATTCAGGAATATCGATGGCGTTGAATACGATCCGGATACGGGCGCGCGGCACTTGGTGGGTTTTCTCCAGCTCCTCCGCCACGAGGGGGCTCACGGCGATCACACGTTTGCCCCATGAAGGGAAAAAGCGCCGGCCGAGGCGTCTTTTGTAGAACCCGTGGGCGGTGCTGAGATAAGGGACCTTTGTAAATAGGGTTACGAAAAAGGCCAGCGTCTGCGTTACCCGCGTGTGCGCGTGTAAAAGGTCAACGCGTTCTTCTTTGACAAGACGGATGATCTTGGGCAACGCGAAAAAGAGCTTGGGGTGAAGGACGCTTTTCGTGCGAATAGGAAGCCGGAACACCTTTAAACCTTTTTCGCGCAGAAGCGGTTCAAGCTCCCCCCCGCTGGACAAGACCGCGACGGTGTGGCCTTTTTTCACCATCGCGGCGCCTAGTTGAGAGATATAGCTCGTGATCCCTCCTATATTAAGGTGCGTGGTCAGATGCAAAACCTTCAAAGGTCTCTCGGATCCCATAACCGGTCATTATACTACGCGAACCACGAGCCGCCTAGACACGCGTCTCTCTGCCAGCCTTCTCGGGGTCCTGTCCTTCGGCGGGCGCCTTCGTCCCTGCCTGCCGGCAGGCAGGCTCGTCGTAACTTCGTTCGACTGCGGGCGAAGGCATCCCGCCTCGGCCACCCCTCGAATGCCGGCTT